>DATEWS010000521.1:0-6112 GCA_035257785.1 Pyrinomonadaceae bacterium | reverse complement strand
CCACCGCGATGCTTTCCTGCTCGGCGACCCAGCACTGCCAATTACTTCCCTGCCTCAGTCGCTCATTCATCCAACCCGCACACCGCGCGAGAAACGTCTCCTCGTTCTCGACCACGTCGTGCAACGACGAACGCAGCTCATAACGAAGCCTCGCCAGCGTCACAGCGTCGCGCTCCGCGGCCACACGGATTTCTATTTCCATTTCAGTTTCTCGAGATAACGAAGACTCTGCGGGATTTGGTCGACGGATGTGGGCGATTCGTCTTCGATGAAGTACCACTTGACGCCCGCTTTCTTCGCGGCACGAAGGACGCTCGGCCAGTCAATGATTCCCTCGCCGAGCACGACGTTGTTCGTCACGTCCGAGTGCCCGTCAAAGCCGCGCGGTGTGCCGCGCTTCATGTCTTTGACGTGCATCAGCTCGATTCGCTTTCCGTACTTCTCCAGCAACTTCACCGGATCCTGTCCGGGATGAACGACCCAAAAGACGTCCATCTCAATACGCACAAACTCAGGATTTGTCTCCGCCATGAGTAAGTCGAACAACGTACCGTCACGATAAGGCAGAAACTCGTAACCGTGGGTATGGTAGAAAAACTTGATTCCGTATTTCGCCAGCGCTGCACCAGCGCGATTGAAGACTGTCGCGGCTTCGCGGCAAGTCTTTTCATCGAAAGGATCCTGGTGCGGAATCCACGCGCAACCCGCATACTCGAGGCCGAACACTTTCGCCTCGACCACGACGTCTTCAATATGATCGCGACACTGTTCATATGAAAAATGGGAACTGATAGCTTTGATGTGGCGTGCATCAAGTTGTTCTTTGAACTTCTCAGGTGACAAACCGTAAGTTCCGGCGAGCTCGACATTCGTGAGGCCGAATGCACGCACTTGATCGAGGGTCTTGCCAACATCCTGCTTGAATTGCTCGCGCAGACTGTAAAGTTGAAGCCCGACTGGCTCTTTAAAACCCTGGCCGGTGCCAGCCGAAGGTACTACGCAGACCAGCAGGAAAGTTACGAGTACGATTTTGAGTTTCATAGTCACAGAAAAGTTTGACAACGCAGTTATCATTCAACACGATCCGGGGCCAATTATAACTGCCGATGATCCGATCCAAGCCACAGTGCATCCTGTTTTGTCTGGTCCTCTACATCCTTGCCTCTCAAGCGGCTCAAGCTTACCCGATTTCACTCGATGGATATTGGCGCTTCGAATTGGATCCGCTTGATGCCGGCGTGCAGCAACAATGGTTCAACCGGCAGTTGCGCGGGTACATTAAACTGCCCGGAATCCTCCAGTCACAACTTTTCGGCAACGATATAACGACCGAGACGCCGTGGGTGCTCTCACTCTACGATCGCTACTGGTACCTGCGCGAGGACTACAAAGCTTACACCGAACGCGGCAAAGTCAAAGTGCCGTTTCTGTCGCAGCCTCAGCGTCACTATCTCGGCGCCGCCTGGTATCAGCGCGAAATTGACATTCCCCGACAGATGTTTGGTCGTCGCATCCTGCTGACACTCGAACGACCACATTGGGAAACTACCGTCTGGATCGACGAGAAAAAGATCGGATCTGATAAAAGTCTCGTGGCGCCTCACGTCTACGATCTCGGCACAGTGGGCATCGGTCGTCATCGTTTAACGATCCGCGTCGACAATCGCATGCTCATGCCATACCGGCCCGACGCACACAGCGTTTCAGATTCGCTCGGCGCAACCTGGAACGGCATCGTCGGAAAAATTCAGATCGACGACACCGCACGCGTGTGGATCGACGATGCGCAGGTCTTTCCGAACCTCGCTCAACACACGATGCTGATCAAAGTCAAAATCGGCAATCTCACTGGCCACAGCGGTCAGGGAACGCTGACAGCGATCTGGCCTGATATCGGAGTTGTTCCAGTAAGTTGGGACGAGAACGGCGCGAACGTTGAAGTCGAAGTTCCAATTCGATTGGACGCAGAAAAGTGGGACGAGTTTCATCCGAAGAAACTGCCGTTGAGACTTTGGTTAAGAGGTTCTGACGTCGAAGAGTACAAAGACTTAACTGTCGGCTTGCGTGACTTTCATGCTGAAGGAAATCAGTTCATTCTCAACGGCAGGCAAATTAATTTTCGCGGCACAATCTTCGGTGGCTTTTTTCCACTTACTGGTTATCCGCCGACTGATGTCAAAGCATGGAAGGATTTATTTGAGCTCTGCAAGAAGTGGGGCCTCAACCACATGCGCTTTCATTCGTGGTGTCCGCCTGAAGCTGCGTTCGAAGCCGCCGATCAAGTCGGATTCTATTTACAGATCGAGCCCGGAATGTGGAACGAGATCAGTCCCGTCACGGCGATGGAGCGCATGCTTTATGAAGAGACTGATCGCATCATTCGCGCCTACGGCAATCATCCGTCCTTCATGCTTCTGTCCGCGAGCAACGAACCGAAGGGCAATTGGCAGGAATCTTTGTCGAGATGGGTCGAGCGGTATCGCAAACTCGATCCGCGCCGTCTTTATGCGAGCGGCACCGGCCACACGGAACGAGACCTCACAAACATTACTCAAGGCACTGACTACCTCGCAGTGCATCGCATCAATCACAAGATGCTACGACGTGAATCAGGCTGGTTTGGAAACGACTTTTCCGAATCGCTCGCTGAAATCAATATTCCGGTCATCTCGCATGAAGTGGGCCAGTGGGCTGCTTATCCTGACTACGACATGATCGCGAAATTTCAAAAAGCGCATCTGCGGCCCGGCAATCTCGAGATCTTTCGCGACTCAATGGTAGCGCACGGTTTGTTTGAAAGAAACAAAGTGTTTGCCGAAGCGTCCGGGCACTTCCAGTTTGAGTCTTACAAGGAAGAAATCGAAGCAAACTTGCGCACGCCCGGACTCAGCGGATTTCAGTGGCTCGCTCTTAATGATTATCTCGGACAAGGAACGGCGTTCGTTGGTTTGTTGGACGCTTTTTGGGCCGCGAAGTCGTACGCTAAGGATGAAGACTTCAAGGAGTTCTGCAATTCGACGGTGCCTCTCGCGCGTTTGTCCAAACGCATTTACACCAGCGCCGAAAGATTTGAAGTCGATATAGAACTGGCCCACTTCGGCGCCGCACCGCTGGAAAACACAATTGTTGCATGGCGCATCGACGAAACTCCGATGCCCAAGGGCGAATGGCCCGCGCGCAATTATCCAATCGGCAAAAACATTCCCGTTGGTCGAATTTCAGTTGATCTTATTAAGGCTATCGCTCCCGGTGAGCATACATTGACTGTGCTTGTCGGACCCGCGGAGTTATTCGATCCCCTGACCGGGAAAATACGTCCTGGTCCGGATGCGATCAAAGGTACAACTTACTTTGAAAATCATTGGAGTTTCTTTGTCTATCCCGAGATGGTGCCGGCTGAATTTAAAGGCAGTCCGGATTGCCCACTCTCGCGTGAGCGCGACATCTTCATCACTCGTTCGTGGGACGAGGCTGAGAAAAAACTGGCGAAGGGTGGCCGGGTTTTGTTTGTGCCTCGACCGTTGGACCTTGATTGGACCAATCCGCCGCTCGATCGGGTGCCAGTGTTTTGGAATCGCCAAATGAACCCGGCGTGGGGTCGCATGCTTGGCCTCGCATTCGATAAAGGTGGCGGTCTCGGATGGTTTCCAACGCAACCATATTTCGATTGGCGCTGGGCTTCGTTAATCACAAACGTGCGCGCCATCAATCTCGATAACTTGCCATCCAAGTTGGCCCCGGTAGTATCGGCCATCGACGACTGGAATCGTAATTACAAGTTAGGCGTGATCTTTGAAGGCGCGATGGGAGACGGCAAACTGCTCGTGTCAGCGATCGACATAAGCAAGGAGAATGATGCAAACCCGGTCGCGCGACAACTACGCTATTCAGTGCTCGACTACATGTCGACCGATTGTTTTCAGCCGAATGTTCCGGTTACGGATGCAGAGATGCGGAGCTTGCTGTTTGACACGCGGATCATGAGTAAGCTCGGCGCGGTCGCACAACTCGATGGCGCTCCGGCAGGCGCAGCGATTGACGGCGACCCGAACACATACATGGCGACCGGCGATCAGGATGATGCGATGCGCGGGCAGGCCGAGCTCACGGTTACTTTCCGTTCACCGGCCAGGATCGCGGGAGTGGTGTTGATGCCGCGACAAAATAGTCGCGAGCATGAGGGTGAGATCAAGGAGTGTGTGATCAGCGTGAGTGACGATGGTTCTGTTTGGAACGACGTGCAACGCGGGTATCTGATGTCGACTTTCGCGCCGCAAAGGATCGCGTTTAGCAGGGCTGTCACAACGAAGTACCTGAAGCTTGTCTCACTTTCCGGCTTCGGCCCCGACAAGACAACCTCCATAGCTGAGTTCGCGGTGATTTATGCCGGTCCAAAGCTCGAGTGACCAGCGCCAAAGGCGCGAATATGGACCAGCGCCAAAGGCGCGAATGTCACCAGCGCCAAAGGCGTGAATACGTCCAGCGCCAAAGGCGCGGAATATGATAGCCCGGGGCAAGTGCGTAGCGCAGCGGAGCACGTCGCCCCTGGTAAACACAACAAATAAACGGTCGAGGCCTGAAAGGCCGAAATAGTTATCCCGCCCTTTTCAGGGCTGCGCCGAGTTTAGAGATTCGCTTACCAGGGGCGACGTCCCGACAAGGACTTGCCCCTGGCTTTATATTTCGCGCCGTTGGCGCTGACCCGTCAAAAAGTCCCTGATTTCATCTCGATCGAGCCCGCGGTCAAAAAAGTTCAGCTAAAAAGGCGGTTGGCGGTGTTATCTCAACAGACGCAGTTAACAAAAGTGGAACTTATGCGTCTATCTGGTAGAAGTAATTCTAGTGCTGACATCCAGCGCGCAACTGACAGAGTATTGGGGGCATCATGTTGAAGGTACACGCCAAAAAACTGAACGCGGTCGAGATTCTCTCCCTGGAAGGACAGATTATCAATGGCGACACGGAGACTCTGCGCAGCGCCGTGCAGTTAGCTCCCCATTCCAGCGACGTCATTCTCGATATGTCGAACGTGACGCTCGTGGATGCGCATGGGCTTGGCGTGTTGCTACAACTACGCGAAGAATCCCTCGCGCACGGCGTTCACTTCAAATTAATAAATGTGAATGAACGTCTGTCGCGAGTGTTCGAAATCACACGACTGAATACAGTTTTCGAGATCAACGCCGGCGTTCAATACTTTCCTGCGATGGCGCGAGTGCTTATGGCTGCATGATGTATGGTGAAAAACCTGTTCACGGTTGTCACTCTCGCATTCGTAATCGCCAGTTTCTCGTTACTACCAATCCACGCACAGACAAGTTCGAATTATGAACTTGCGGGTGGATGGTGGTTTAACGGCAAAGAATTTGTTCGCCAAAAGCTCTACGTCGTAAACGGCGTCTTTCAAA
This sequence comes from Pyrinomonadaceae bacterium, assembly GCA_035257785.1. Lineage (GTDB taxonomy): Bacteria > Acidobacteriota > Blastocatellia > Pyrinomonadales > Pyrinomonadaceae > PSRF01. The sequence continues at coordinate 704 of DATEWS010000521.1, read as the reverse complement.
AGAAACGTCCCGCACACGTCGATGAGGTCATCAAACTCGATGACCTTTATATCGTTCCTCCCTTCGGTGACGCGCACAGTCACGACTTCGCTTATCCAAACACAATCGCCGACGTTGCCGCGAAGAATCTGCATGACGGAATCTTCTACGGTCTTTCTCTGGGGAATTCGATAAAAGACAAACGCGCGGTTGCGGATTTCGTCAACAAGCCAACGAGTATTGACGTTGCATACGCTGACGCCGGACTCACGGCAACGCTGGGCCATCCGATACTCTCCGCGGAGGTGGGTGCCAATAAAATTCCGTGGGATGCCCTTGGTCCCAATATGCCGCGTCTATTGAAGAGTCACACCGCTGAGGGCGACGTCTATTTTGTGATCGACAATCTCGACGACTTGCAAAAGAAGTGGTCGCAGATCGTGGCGAGTAAACCGGACATTATCAAGATCTATCTGATGGACACTGAACACTTCGAAGAACTGCGGCGAAGCACTTCCACGATTGACGACAAAGGTTTGGACCCAGCTCTGATTCCGGCGATCGTTGATCGAGCACATCGTGATGGATTGCGAGTGGCGGCCCACGTCGAGACTGCGGCTGATTTTCGTGTTGCGGTGAACGCGGGTGTTGACATCGTGGCCCATCTTCCAGGTCTCGCGCCGAAGCCGGACGAAGATGCGCTTCGTTATGAACTTACGGATGCT
>DATEWS010000520.1:0-8917 GCA_035257785.1 Pyrinomonadaceae bacterium | reverse complement strand
GCTGAGGCTTGCCGTCTGGGTATTTAGATCAAAAAAATCTTGCGTTGGGAGTTCGCGAGGTCGAAACGTTTATTGCCGATAACACCTGATCTTGTGATGCGGCGCAGCATAAGTCTAACGATGGTTTTCGTCAAGCATCTTTCTGGTCTTTGGTTTGGGTCCAGGCCTTGAGTCTCAATAGAGATTGAAGTTGATTTCTAATCCAATCCAGACTGCGACAGGCTTGCCGTCTTTCATCGCAGGTTTAAACTTTGTTCCCCGCGCGACGTCGATTGCTCGTTCGGTGAGTCCATACGGAAGGCCACTGACGACGCGGACTGAGTTTACATTGCCATCAGCATCAACGTGCACGCGCAACAGGACGGTACCTGAAACCTGGTTGGCACGAGCTTCTTCTGTGTATCGAGGCTCTGGCGAAGTCAAGCGCACTGGACGTGAGACCACGGCCGGAGTTGTCGACGGACTATCACCATTATCTGTAGCCGGTCCGACGTGAAACTGTGGACCTTCTCCCCTTCCGACCCCGACTCCCGGCTCACCGAAATGCTTTAACGAAGCCAGAAGGTCAGATGGCCACACAAGACCAGCGCCCTGTCCATCCGGACTCTTCGCGGCGATGCCAATCACCTCACCGTAGCGGTTGAAGATTGGCGCACCTTTGTTATCCGAGTTGACCCCGAGGCTTATCAGGAACGCCCTGGTGTTCTTTATCGTCGTGGCGCCAGTGATCTTGCCGGCAGTTATTACACCTGAATCGCTGAGCATGTATACGCTGTCATTCACTGCGAGTCGTTCGCTATCACCCAGGCTCAACGGTGAAATATCTTGTTGCGGCTCCAACAACACGTATGGCAGCACATAGTTTCCTGAAGATAAAACCTTTAACGTCCCGGCCTTTGTCGCAGCGGTAATATGACGGCGCGAGTCGCGGTCGACAATTTCGCTGTCGGTGACGACGAGATCTTTGCGGATAAGAAATCCCAGTCCTTGCGAGATTGTTTTGTTTGACTCGTCGACTGCTTTGACCACCACGATCGAGGCGCGTGCCTGCTCTATGCGCGCTCTTGCCGTCGCGCTAAGCTCGTTCGACTGCTGGTTAAATGTCGCAGTCGCACACAACGCGAGGATCATCGCGAGATTAATTGAGCCCTTCATTCTCACCTCTTAATGATGCCGAACACGTTAATCCTAAAGTCGAACTAAACCATTACCACAGTTCGTCAGGGCGGTGGTCTGATGGTGACCAGTACCTTATTGCTCTGGACGCCACGCACTTTGATGCTGACGAGTACGTTTCCGGCGTTCGCGAGGTTGTCGGGGAGACGCACATTTATCTGCGCGAGCCAGTTCTGGTTGGGTGTGTTGCCGACATATTCGACGATCAGCGGATAAACTGTTTGTTGCGCGTCTTCGGCTTCCGCGGTGACGATCGAAAGACTCTCACCCGCCTGCAATTCAACGTTCATCGCAAACAACATGATGCGAGTGTGGCCGTCCGCGCTGAAGTTATAAATCGTTGAGATCGAGAACGGGTCACGTAACCAGTTGACGGAGTCTAGAACGGCGCCGTGGTTTGAATTTTCGTCAACCAGTAATACTGGCGCAGGTGTCGGAGTTGGCGTCGGAGTGGGAGTCGAGACGCCGTTAACTGTCAGGTTCCATCGACGACTGTCACTTAATAAGTTCTCAGTATCTTTTCGCACCTGCGCAGTAGTGTCTTTGACTACGGCATCGACGGAATGAGCTCCGCTGCTGAGGTTATTAACGGTAAATCCGGTTCCAGTACTTTGGAACACACCATCCAAAAACCAATCAACCTTAACGGTGCCGCTCAGCGTCATCAGGGGCGTAACACTAAAGGACTGCGATTGCGCAGTAGTGAAAGTTATATCGCTGGCACTCGGCTGACTGGCATCCAGCGGTGAGACGACATTGTAGATGCGCCTGATCAGTTGCTCAGTATTGATCTGTTCATAAGGACGTCCCAAGAAACGCATCTTCGAACCGAAGGTCGGACGGTACAATCCCGTATCGCAGTAAACAGCACCCTGGTATAAACCGGGCACGCCATCTGACGTCGTGAAGGTTGGTATCGGGGTGTTCGCATCGATCCAGTGATTCCACTTGATGAGTGAACGATCAGTGGCCTTCGTTGCATTGACGGCAGAAGGTTCGAACGTGTTGTTGCAAACGGGCGGCGGCGGACCTCCATACTCGTCAGCGAGCAGCCCAAAGCTATGACCTAATTCGTGAAGTATGAGTTCGAGGACTTCCTGATTTGTTGAGGTAACGGCAACAGACCCTCCGGAGCCACCGTATTCAGGATCGTTAACGATCACAAACACCATGTCGCGTTGCGCAGGTGCGACGCTGTTTCCCAGAATCGTGTTGACCTTTGATGTATTCACGCAGATCAATCGCTGGACTCCCGAACAGTTGTAGGTAGCATCCAGTGCGGTATTCACAAAAAAAGATCTTTCCGGATGGTCTGCTCCTGATTGAGCGCTGATCACATCGATGCGATGCACGTTGAAGAAGTTGCGATACTCTCGAAACGGCTCGTTATTGAAAAACTGCGTCATCAAAGCCTGTACGTCGTTCCTGTACTTATCCATCTCTGCGGCTGTGTAACCGTCACCTAGAATCGCAATGTCCACGCGATTTGCGGCGTCGCCGTTGTTAATGATGGTTTCAGTTGGCTCGGCTGACGCGATTTGAGGAAGACAGAGAACCAGTAAGATCGCACTCAGAGACGCGTATGCTTTGAGGTGAGTTTTCATCGCGGCCTAAGCTAACGAGTAGACACGACTGCCAGCGGTTTCAAATCAAAGTCGGTTCCATTCCAGACAGGATGATAGAACCGCAGGTTTGCAATCTCAGGATCATCAGGAAATGCCACCACGAGCGTGACGTTAGAAACGTAATAAGCTTCACCGCGTAGTTCTCCGGAGGGAGTCTGGGTCTCACCCCTAACCAAACGTGGATCAGGCATGATGGACCACCAGCGAAGTTTGTCGGTCGCGTCAACCGCCGCAATAAAGATGTGCGTCGGGGAGAGTTCGAGTGAGCGATGGCGCGGCAAGGTGCCTGATCGTTTCTTATCTTCGACGACGGAAACCCTTTGCGGCGGCGTTTGTTGATCGGAAGCAGACCGAAGCTCGGTAGTGGATTTCGTCGAATCAGACCAGTTGATCTTCAACTCGCGGTACGTCGCGGGCTGATCGGTTCTGGCCGCAATCTCAGCGACATCGACTCCAACCTTCGACATTAATTTCTTCAACTGTTCCTGCTGCACAGTCTCTCTTCTATTCTTTTCGACAGGCGTTCTTTGACTTTGCACCAACGTGAAGGAGCAAAGTATTAAAAGCGCCAATGGCAAACTGAAGTAGGCCTTCATACTTACCTCAAACCTAAGGTGTAGGCTTGCTCTCAAGGCCCGAAATCATTCTTTGACACAGTCAGTACAGGACCTGATCAAACGATGGAGTCAAGATTCATTAGGAGATATCGCATGCTGATCACTGACCAGGTCGCTATCGCTCCCTGTACTGACTGTGTCCAAGCACGACGTCCGGACTTTTGAGGCAAGTCCGTGTATACCACACGCGCCGAATCGGAACCAGCTTTCTTTGCTTCGTAAAGTACTTGACGGAAATCGGACCGGGCGCTTAAGATTTCGGAACGATGAGAACGAGCTATGACGTGACCATCATCGGCGCCGGACTTGCCGGACTCCAGTGTGCTCGCCTGCTCTCGAGACAAAACCTTAACGTTCTCCTCGTCGACCGCAAGAACACTCTCGACCAGAAAATCCACACCACCGGAATCTTCGTGCGTCGCACGCTCGTCGATTTCGATCTCCCCGAAGACTGTCTTGGACCAGCAATCAAACATGTCACGCTTTATTCGCCTGCGCTCCGCCCGTTGGAACTTGTAAGCCAGCACGACGAGTTTCGCATCGGTCGTATGGGTCAACTGTACCAACGTTATTTGCAGCAGTGTTTACACTCCGGTGTTGATTGGCTACCGCAAACCAGTTACCTCAGCCATTCAGTAGCAAACGGCAAAGTAACGCTGCGACTCAACTCCGGTTCGTCAACGCGGTCGATAACGACGCGCTACCTGATCGGGGCGGACGGCGCGCGTTCGCGTGTAGCTCGCGATCTGAAACTCGAACTGAATCGCGAATGGATCGTCGGCGTGGAAACTGTTTTTCGGGGAGCGGTGCTTGATGGTCCACCGCGATTGCTTTGTTTTCTCGATCCGAAACTGGCGCCGGGTTACATCGCATGGATTGCTCACGATGGCGACGAGACGCACCTCGGCGTCGGCGGTTATCCCTCGTTATTCGATCCGATCGTGGCGCTTCAGGACTTCCGTTCGCGCGTCGCAAATATCATAGACTTACGACCGGCAAAACAGATCGAAGCACGCGCGGGTCTCATTCCGGTCGGCGGCGTGCTGAGAAACATCGCCAACTCAAACGGCATGCTGATAGGAGATGCTGCGGGGGCCGTGTCGCCACTCACAGCGGGCGGATTGGATCCGTGCATGCGTTTATCCGCGTTCGCCGCAAAGGTTGTTAGTGAATATTTGTCGACTGGCGATGCTAAGGTGTTACAGGCTTACTCAGGTGAACTATTTCGTTCGCGCTTCGCTTCACGTTTGTGGGCACGTCGGATTGCTGCGACACTTCGTCAACCTCAATTGCTCGAATTCGGTTGTGGCCTCTTACGGCTGCCTGTATTCAGCCGGCTCGCGCATCACGTTTTCTTTGGCCGCGGTTCTTTTCCGAACGTTACGGACCACTCGCAACTCACGATATTTAGCAAAGCCTTCCCGCGCTAACTTGAAAATCGGTCGCCGGTTTTGAACGATCAATTTAAGCCATGCAGCTTTCGTCATCTGTGGAACATAGATGCCACGAAAGAAAAGCCTCATGATCATGTGCATACCACGAGTATGGATATCACTTGGTCCAAGTAATCTAATCACTTCTTCGTTGCGACTCGGACTATATGACATGTGCCATGCTTTGTTGACTTCCGCGTGCGCTTCGGACACCGACATTTTCAAGGGTGTGTGCGACATCTTGTAGGCAGCAAAATCCAACCAATGCTTCGGTCGCGTCAAACGTCCTTCAGCTTCTAATCGTGCGTAGAGCGGAGTGCCGGGCAAGGGAGTGAGTGGGCTGAAGACGGGCAATACCGGCGGCCACTGTTCTATCTCTCGCAGAGTTCGCTCCGCTACGCCTGTCGTGTCGTTATCAAGCCCCAGGATAAAAGAAGTGATCGCGTAAACATTTCGTTTAGCCAGACGGTTCAGGACCGCAGCGTATTCTGCCGGCTTATTGAAACTCTTATTGACATCCTTGAGATTGCCGGCATCAAGCGACTCCATGCCGATGAAAATCCATTTTCCACCGGACGCTGCGATCAGGTCGACGAGTTCTTCATCACGCAAAAGGTTTGCACTGATCTGCGCGGTCCATGGTAGCTGAGCATCCGCGGCGATAATAGCGCGCAGCAACGACTTTGTTCTTTTGATGTTAATGGCAAAGTTGTCGTCGATAAAGAATACTGAGATTTGCCCGCGTTCTCTGCGCGCGCGCCGCTTCAAAAGCAAGAGTTCGTTGACGACGCTTTCATTTGTTCGAAAGCGAATCGAGTCTCCGAAAAATCCCGTTACAGTGCAGAACTCACAACCGTACGGACACCCGCGCCCGGATTCGATAGGCATCATGTTCAGGTATTTCCATCCTGCACCATGCCTCTCAGTGAAACGGCGAAACACTTTCGGAATAACATTGAACTGGTCCAAATCAATATCGTCCCACGGTATCGATGGATACGAGTTTAAGCTTGGCTTCCGCTCTTTTCCGCTCTCGTCGACTGGTTCGTAAATCTCCTTCAACTGACCTCGCGCAGCATCAGCAACGATTTTGGGCCAGGTTTCATCAGCCTCTCCAAGCGCCACTGCATCGGCGTGTCTGGGACCACCATCATGGCCCAGCGCTTCCTGTGGTAATTCGGTAACGTGTGGACCACCCATGACAACGGGGATCCCGGCCGCGCGAAAAGCGTCTGCAAAGCGATATGCTCGAGAGACCATCCGCGTCATCGCTCCGATACCTACGAGTCCCACACCTTTATCTCGAGCGAACTGAACGAGCTGCTTCTCATTCATTGGCTTCGCGTTTCCATCTATCAGGAAGACCTCATGCTCGGGCGGAGTTAGAGACTTCAACAGGAACATCCAAAGATGCGGCATGAAATTGCGGGTGACCCCGTTGTCCGGGTTGTAAAGTAGGATTTTCATGTTTTATTTCGGAGTATCCGCCGGACTGAACGGAAAGTCTGTAGCCAGAAACTTACAATATAGGTGTGTCAGAGCGATGTTATCTCCGGGGTATTTCGATAAATACGCCAAAAGCGTTGGCTAATTTCAGCCCAATGGTTCGACCGTAAGCGACAGCCTTGGGTAAGCGAATTAATAAAAGCATGAAACCTGAAAGGGTTACATGCGCGCAGGCCTAAGCCCATCACCATTGAAGTATTATTTTTGTTTTTTTAATCCCAGGGTTGTCGCTGCGCTCGAACCACTGGGCCGGAATTAACGAACGCCCTCGGCGTTATTACTCAAACTGATGCGCTAGCGAGAGGCGCGACGCCTTGCAACTGGGCCATAAGGTAAGGCATCATAGCCACGGTTAATCCTTCTCTCGCGCATCGACGGTGATGCGCCCCGCGCATAAAACGATTAGCGCCGGCGTTTGGATAGTTCGAGAGCAGGCTTGTTTCACACTTCGAAGCCGCTCCTTTCAGAGCATCCGAACTGGCCCTTCGACCGCTACCGTTTCGCCGAAGCCAATCCGATTCGCAGCTTCTTTTCATTCCCAAAATGAGGAAAGGTATATCTATGTCAACGAAACTTTATGTTGGAAACCTCGCTTTCCAAACCACCAGCCAGGACCTTCAGGACTTGTTCTCACAGGCCGGCACAGTTCAGTCAGCAAGTGTTATGGAAGACCGCGACACCGGACGTTCGAGAGGCTTTGCCTTCGTCGAAATGTCGTCCCAGGAAGAAGCGACTTCAGCTATCGAGCAATTTAACGGCAAAGAAGTCGCCGGTCGTGCGCTCAAAGTCAACGAAGCCAAACCACGCGAGAACCGCAGCGGCGGCGGACGTGGCTTCGGCGGTAATCGCGGCGGCGGCTTTGGTGGTAATAACGGCGGCGGTCGTAACAGACGTCCCGAACCACGCTGGTAAACCCTCAGCACTTAACTATTCAATCAACCTGCGAGACTCGAATGAGTCTCGCTCTTTCAAAAGGAATTTATGAATTTTTCTCAACTGGGATTAACAGACCGGCAATTGCTTGCGTGTGAATCCCTTGGCTACAAAAACCCGACACCAGTACAGACAAAAGCAATACCCATCATCCTCACGGGCCAGGACCTGATCGCCTGTGCTGAAACCGGCACGGGTAAAACCGCTGCTTTTCTGCTTCCGATTATCCAGAGGCTTGGCGAACGCTTTCGCCCCGGCGTGCGTGTTCTTGTCATCGCACCGACACGCGAACTCGCATTGCAGATACAAAGAAATTACGTTGAGCTGAACCGGATTAAGAACAACCGGAGTGTGATTGTCATCGGCGGCGCAAATCTGAGAACGCAAGTCGCTGATCTACGACGAGACGCAACAGTGGTAATCGCCACACCAGGTCGTTTGCTCGATCTCAGTGAACGCGGCGCAATCGATCTTTCGACAGTTGAAGTGCTTGTGCTTGATGAAGCCGATCGCATGCTCGATATGGGCTTCCTGCCGGCGATCAGACGCGTACTGGCCAGTTTGCCAACCAAACGACAAACGCTCTTATTCTCGGCGACGATGTCTTCGAGTATCGAAAGTCTTGCGCGGTCGACAATGAACAAACCAAAGCTCGTTGAAGTGAGTCCGCGCGGCAGCGCTCCGCGAGTGATCGAGCAAACTGCTTACTCAGTCGCACAGGAACACAAGACAGCGTTCCTGCTTGATTTGCTTGAACGCGAGAGCGAACGCGAGACGCTGGACAAAGTTTTGGTTTTTACTCGCACTCGTCGTGCGTCGGAACGACTGTCGCACATTCTCAAAGCTCGTAATCACAGTGTGAATCGCATTCATGCTGATCGTAGTCAACCTCAGCGCGAAGCAGCCTTGCGCGACTTTCGCGACGGACGCGCGCGCGTCCTCGTTGCTACCGATATTGCCGCACGCGGACTGGACGTAGATGCAGTCTCACACGTCATTAACTATGACGTACCTGCTGCACCCGAAGACTACGTGCACCGAATCGGCCGCACGGGCAGGGCAGGAAATCAGGGTAAGGCGATCACGATCGTCGCTCCTGTAGACGAACTATCGATGCGCGCAATCGAGCGACTAACGGGCCAGGCAGTACGGCGCGTTGTGCCGGAACGTTTTGGTGGTTTGCAAACGTCTGCTGTGACGACAAGTAAACCGTTCATTCCCTTTGCACGCACGACTGCGGTTCGTTCGTTTCGACCACGTCGCGGAAGATGACGCAGCGTCGCTTCGGAGGCGCGCGACATCTGAGTACCGCAAAGCATCCCGAGATATTCAGTGTAGGGGAATTTCGATCCACGTCATCGCACTGCCCGTGCGACCCGTTTGACGATCCCTCACCGCGAATCGCACTTGATAAAGACCCGGCGGGAGTGGCAATGCCTGAACCCACTTGATGAAGCGACCGTCTTTGGCAATTACGACTTCTCGCGGGATGTCGAGTTTTTGCTTGAAGGTAGAGAAGCGCCCGCGATCGTCCACCGCGATTCCCAACACGTCGACGATTGCCTGGTGTTTGGCGTCTGATTCGTCAAACCCCAGGTATTCTCCGTCGATCTGCATCGACACGTTG
>DATEWS010000519.1:0-6450 GCA_035257785.1 Pyrinomonadaceae bacterium | reverse complement strand
GGGCTGATGCAGTTAATGCCCGGAACTGCGCGCCGTTTCGGAGTATCGCGTCCTTTTGATCCGGCGGAAAACATTCGCGGTGGCACGCAGTATTTGAAGCAACTATTGTCCATGTTCAACGGCCGGGTGGATCTGGCCCTGGCGAGTTATAATGCGGGCGAAGGTCGGGTGCTCGATTATGGTAACCGGGTGCCTCCTTTTAAAGAGACACGCGATTATGTCAAACGGATTAGCAGCCGCTACCGCAGCCATCCTATTCAGGATGTTGAACCGGCGCCGGCTGAGAAAACGCCGCGTCGTCGCGAACAGAAGAGGAAACCATCATGAAGCGCTTTCTATTCAGCCGTAGTCTCCTCCTTATTCTGTGCCTCCTGGTATTCTGTTCCCTGGCATGGGGACAGCCGCGCAGTAATCCTGCCCCGCTCACCAATGCGTCCATCGTCAAGCTCGTAAAAGCCGGCTTCAAAGAGAAGTCGATAATCACGATCATCGCTTCGCGGCCCGTCAGTTTCGATTTGTCGACTGACCGGATCATCGAACTCAAACGCACCGGCGTAAGTGAAAAAGTCATCCTTGCGATGATGGCACGTCAGGAAGGATCTGAATTTTCTGACGAAATGCTGAGTGATGACGAGTTCTTCAAGCAATCCACTAGCGTGGCCAAGGATCCAGGACAAACGAGCGATCCAGGCAACGGTACCAGTACAAACATCTTCGGCTCGAGTGGTGGGAGCCAGGGTTCCGTTAAGACACGCGGCGGTAGTGGTTCGTCCTCAGGGGATACGATAACGACGGGTTCAGCGACTGTTCGTATCCTGCGTCCGCCTACGGAGGGCGGAGGAGAACCCACGAAGCTCGAGAAGACAAAGAGTCTTACAAACGATTCGATTTGCGAACTCGTCGAGGCGGGGTTTTCTGAAGGAACGATTATCCGTCGCATTGAGCAATCACCGGTTGAGTTTGACCTCTCAGCAGCGAAGGTCGAAGAGTTGCGTAAGCGCCGGGTTAGCGAAAAGATCCTGGCTGCGATGAAGGCTGCGATGGGCGACGAGTCAAGTAAGTAGGTTCAAGGACAAAATCGAGTGAGAATGATTAGTTACAGATGAACGCGGATCTGATCCGTGTTCATCTGCGTTCACCTGTGGCTAATATTCTCTGGAAATTTGCTGGGATTGGGTATTTCTAGTTTCAGATGATCCGCACCAATAAGAGTAGATGGCCCGTAATTCTGCTGCTCTTGACCGTGGTGGCACTTCTATTATTGCCGCACAGCTCTATTACCAGTGCGCAAAAGCGAACCTCGCCGCGCCCCACCAAACCAAAGTCAGCAAGGCCGAAAGCTTCTCCAACACCGACGCCCAGCGCAGTCGATGCACTTGGTGCGCCTCCACCCGTTCCCACTCTGAAGCAAAAGCGGGAGGAACAGGAAGTTACGCCCGGTGACGTTATCTCCGTCAACACCACCGAAGTAATGATTCCCGTCACCGTGCGCGATTCCAACGGCCGGCTTGTGAACGACCTGACCCGCAGCGACTTTCGCGTTTTCGAAAACGAGAACGAGCAGCCATTGAGTGATCTCGCGTTGCGCCAGGTGCCGGTCGATGTGGTCCTGATGGTCGACGCATCGTCATCAGTAGCCAGCAACCTGGAGGACTTCCGACGCGCGGCTGAAGGTTTTGCGGAACGACTCGCGGATGACGATCGCATCAGCCTGATAAAGTTCGATGATCGTGTTGAGCTTTTGCAGGATTGGACTAAAAGTCGTTTTCAACTGCGACGCGCGTTGGCTCGGATCGAACCGGGAATGTTCACACGCTTTAACGACGCGTTATTGCTGGCCGCACGCGAGCAGTTCGGCGACACCAAATCACGTCGAGCAATCATAGTATTGTCAGACGGGATCGATAGTGGACGCGGTACTGCAACACTCGAAACGGCCGTTCAGGCACTGTTGCGCTCGCAGATCAGTGTCTATGTAGTCAGCAACACTGAAATCTCTCGAGCCGCAAAACGAGCTGAGTTGGATTCCTTAACCGGAGGGTCAGACGCGGCGGTGCGTTTTAATCAGCTGCGCATCGACGATCTGCGTACAGGACTTCGCGTTCTCGATTTGAGCGAACTGATGCTTGCACAACTTACAGCGACTACTGGCGGCAAGCTATATAAGCCGCAGAGTTTCGCCGGACTCGAAAGTACGTATGCAGAGGTTGCTGAAGAACTGCGTCACCAGTACGCGCTGTACTATACACCTTTGAACAAAACGCGCGATGGCGGTTTCCGCCGCATTCGCGTTCAGATGACTAACCCCGCTTATCAAGGCCATACTCGGGTCGGCTATTTCGCTCCAAAGTCATAGGGCGCTACTCAGAAGTCGGAACCAGAGCGCACCAGCGCGGACTATAGCAGCCAGGGCAAGCGTGAAGCGGAGCCCGTCGCCCTGGTTTTTGCTGTGTTAAAGTTCAACCTCAACAATGATTGGTCTGCTGCGGATCCGTTATCCGAACAGTGGATCGATCTGCGTCTTGTTTCGACGATGCGGCTTATGATGGCCTCAGCCGCTTTGCTTGTCATCCTTATTGATCCTCCTGATTCGGATCGTTATCTAACGTTCACTTATACGACGCTCGCGCTGTACACGATCTACAGCGGCGCAATTTTACTTTTATCGATTCGTCGGAGCGATCTTATTCCCGCCCGGCACATGCATTGGTTCGACATGATCTGGTATCTCTGCCTGATTGCGTTTAGCAACGGCACGAGCAGCATGTTTTTTGGTTTCGTCTTTTTCGCCATTCTCGTCGCTTCGTTTGGGTGGGGTTACACTGCCGGCTTACAACTAACTGTCGTTTCGACGATTCTCTCGATGCTCGTCGGCATCTTGAGTGCGCCGCAAGGGCCGGGGCTGGAACTGAATCGATTGTTACTGCGGCCCGTTCAACTGCTCATACTCGGTTACCTGATCTCACGTTGGGGCGGATTCAAAATCAACTTGCGGAACCGGCTGCAGCTGCTTAAGGAAATCACGGTTCTCTCGAACCCGCGCTTCGGTATCGATCGCACGGTCAACGCTATTCTTGAAAGTCTTCGGTCCTTCTACGATGCAGACAGTGCGCTGTTGCTGGTTCCTCTCGAGAAGAATAAAGAGTCGTATCAGTTGTATCGCGTGCGTCGCGGCACTCACTCGGCAGCACAGCCACCTCCGGTAATAAGCGCGGATGCGGCGGCTTTGTTTTTATTGCCATTCCCAAACCATGCAGTCATTCACCGGAAAGATGGACCCGGACAAACATTGCTGTTCGACGTTGCTACTCGCAGTTTTGTGTCGGGCGATGGAATAGTCAGCGGTCGCGTTGCAAGCGCACTCGAAACCACAAATTACATGTCTGTTCCTGTTCACAATCGTCAGGAACCGATGGGCCGCCTATACGTGTGCGGCAGCCCGAATCGCTTCGATAACATGGCGATGGATTTTGTTCTCCAGTTACTGGACCACATAACTCCATTGATGGAAAACGTCAGACTCGTCGATAACCTCGCGTCTGACGCTGCCGAGCAGGAGCGGCATCGCATCGCACGCGATATACATGACAGCGTTATCCAACCTTACGTTGGGTTGCAATTAGGCATCGCCGCACTCGCCCAGAAACTTCGCACAGGAAATACAAATGTGGTGTCGAATGTCGAGGAGTTGCTTGAGCTCACGAACCAGGAGCTGGTCGAAATGCGGAGTTACGTGCGTGGGTTACAAGTGGCTGAAGACCGCCGGGACGTTCTGCTGCCGGCCATCAATCGTTTTGTCACCAGATTTGCTTCCGTCACAGGCATACAGGTCGATGTAAAGACCCACGGCAAGGTCGAAGTTAACGACAGGTTGGCGGCGGAAATATTTCAAATCGTGGCTGAAGGTTTGAGTAATGTTAGACGTCACGCTCTCTGTAACGAAGCCGGTGTCGAGATCGCATGTGACGCCGGCAAGCTCATGCTACAGATAAAGAACCGTCGTCCCGGCAGAACGGGCGACCTTAATCCTAATGGAGCAGATAATCACAACGAACAAACTCTCTTTACTCCTCGTTCAATCGCGGAGCGAGCAGCGCTGCTCGGAGGCGAAACGAAAGTGTCTATTGACGAAAACAACTACACAGTCGTGAACGTAGCGATTCCACTCTAACGATTTGTGAAATCTCACGGAGTCTGCATAATTGTCACTAGTAACCGAAAGCCCGAAATCCTCTCGAACCGTGAATAGCGCCGAAACAATTCGTGTCATGATCGTTGACGACCACGCAGTCATTCGCACGGGTTTGCGGATGTTGATCGAACAGGATCAAACAATGACTGTCGTGGCCATGGCAGGAACGCCGTCGGAGGCGCTGCTGATGGCGGAGCGAGAAAGGCCGGATATCATCGTGCTTGATCTCATGCTCGGCGATGAAAACGGTCTCGAGTTTCTTCCCCAACTCTGCAAATCCAGCCCGAATTCGCGTGTTTTGGTACTGACCGGGGTCCAGGCCACGGATTCGCATCGCATGGCAATCCGCCGCGGCGCCATGGGCATCGTTTTGAAACAACAGGCAGCAGAGCTTTTGTTAAAAGCAATTCAAAAAGTTCATGCGGGCGAGGTCTGGATTGACCGGTCGATGATGGGCAGTGTTCTCACCGACGTTAGAAATGAGAAATACGAGGAACCAGATCCGGAAGCCAATAAAATTACCAGCCTCACGCGCAGGGAGCGAGAAGTTATCGCCCTGGTTTCGGAAGGACTCAAAAACAAGTTGATCGGCGAACGACTCTTCATCAGCGAAACGACCGTGACTCACCACCTCAGCTCAATCTTCTCCAAGCTCGACGTCTCCGACCGCCTCGAACTAATCATCTACGCCTTCCGCCACGGCCTCGCGAAAGTTCCTAAGTAAAGATGCCACGGGCTCGGCCCGTTTCGTGGCATCTTTCAGCTCTGAGGCAAACTTAACTGTTTGGCAGGATACTGCCATTTCACTGCCTTAAAAAACCCTACTTTCCTGCCAGAAAAATGGGCAAAGACCTCCGTTGTCACCATTTTGCAACAACTTCATAATGCAAAAGTTGAAATTCGTGATCCCCTAAGAGACCCCCTATGATGCATTGCGAACAGCGAGCAAACTACATTCTTGACGGACAACTCCCCATCGCCGAGTCGCTCTTTCGCGCTCGACGTCCACCAGTCGAACGACGCGCTAAACCCCGCTCGAATGATGCCCTTCCAGCACGAGTCTGGGGCGTAGATAGCGAAGATCAACCATTCAGTTTCGATTGCAAGGTCGACAACATTAGCGGCTCGGGTGTTTACCTGCGCATGCCACGTCGCATGAAGTTTTCTTCAGCGATCAGCCTCGTGGTGCGGCTGCTCAACGGGCCGATGGAAGGCGCCGCGGCAGCAATTAAGGGCATTGTTATTCGCGACCAGGTGGAAGCCGACGGCGATCGAGGCATCGGCATCCGCATAGTCGAACACAAATTTATTTGACGGAGCGCATGGACCATGGAGAAAGAGAGGTTAACGACAACGGCATAGATCGCGGATTGCTCCGCCGCTAAATCTTTTGCCACCCGGGAGGCTGATTGGTACGACAGGCGACTTGCCCCCGACTTAGATCAAAGCTATGCAGCCTCCCATCCCCGACTTCATTCACACTCGCCCAGAAATGTGAGTGAACGCACTTAGAAGCTGGAGTGGTTTGACGCCTGCTGTGCCCGCAGTGCTTCTCCTACCAATCCACCGGCAATTAACCCCTGAAGACGAACGCGTGCGAATGCTCTCCCGCGCACTCGCATCGTCTTCGCTTGAAGCATGGAAGGAGTTTTACATGTCCCCGCTAACTAATTTACGCAAACTAGCTGTCTCACTCGCGATGTTTGCAGTGGTCGCGCTTGGCTCGTCAGCCGTGGCAAAAGCCGGCCCAGTTACTTTAACCGATGGTGGTCCAGGTGCGCTTTTTGGCTACACAGCCAGCGGGTTCCCTGGTAGCACCGCTACAGCCCTGTTTACGCTGAACGGCAACGTTCTCACGATTCAGCTGAGTAATACCTCAACGGATCTGAACACTGTCCTGACAGCTTTGGGCTTTAATACTACTCCCGAAGTCACTGTCCAGAGTTTTGTCGGGACTGGAGTTACATCCGGTTGGACTCTCAACGGAGCCTTAAATGGCCAGTTTGAGGTCTCACGAAACGGACAAGGTCAGAATGAGGCTATCCAAACTGGTGGCACAGAAACGCTCACCTTTACCCTTCTGAACTTTACCGGGGATCTGACTATCGATGTGTCGGCGGTCCACATGCAGAGTTTGCCGAACGGACAAAGCGATAAACCGACAGGCACCGAGCTACCTGAACCGACAAGTATGTTGCTACTAGGAACAGGGTTGATCGGCATTGCTACCGGACTGCGAAAGCGATTCCGTAAGCAGC
>DATEWS010000518.1:0-4762 GCA_035257785.1 Pyrinomonadaceae bacterium | reverse complement strand
GGAAGCGTGAAAGAGATAGTAGTTTTCAAGCGTGCCATCAGCGCCTACTTCTTCAAGCAAACGCAATCCTCGCTGAGCTCCTTCACTCATCGCTACAGCCGCCGCATAATTCAAAGCGACCACCGGCGATGACGTAATCCGCATCAACTCTCCATACAGTGCGACGATCTGTGGCCAATCCGTATCGTCCGCGCGCTTCGCTTCAGCATGAACTGCCGCAATTGCGGCTTGCAGTTGATAACTACCAACACGACGCAACGACAGCGCAGCCTGGACGAGTTGCACACCTTCTGCAATCTCTGCCGCATCCCAACGCGAACGATCCTGCTCTTCGAGCGTAACGAGTTCACCATGATCGTTGACGCGCGCTTCGCGTCGCGAGTCCTGCAAGAGCATTAACGCGAGCAGACCCATGTTCTCCGGTTCGTTCGGCAAGAGTTCGCACAAAACACGACCCAGGCGAATAGCCTCGGCACACAGGTCGTTGCGAATCAAACTCTGCCCGGCACTCGCAGCGTAGCCTTCGTTAAAGATGAGATAGATGACGGCGCGTACGGCCGCGAGTCGCTCGCCGATAATCTCGAGTGACGGAACTTCATACGGGATTCCCGCGAGACGGATTTTTTGTTTGGCGCGTACGAGTCGTTGGGCCAACGTTGCTTCAGGAACGAGAAACGCGTGTGCGATCTCGGTTGTCGTGAGACCGCCGAGCGTGCGCAGTGTTAACGCGACCTGCGCCTCGCGAACAAGCGATGGGTGGCAACAAGTGAAGATCAGTCGCAATCGATCGTCGGGATAGTCCAACGTCTCTTCAAGCAACTCATGCTCTGCGAAAGGTTGTAGTCGACTCACCTCGAAAGCGATTTCACCTTGCTTATCGGTGCGAGTTTTGTCGCGGCGAATCGCGTCGATTACTTTGCGGTGAGCGACGGTTGTTAACCAGGCGCCTGGGCTGTTGGGTATGCCCTCGCGTTCCCACTTTGAGGCGGCGGAAGTGAATGCTTCCTGAAGAGCTTCTTCGGCGAGGTCGAATGAACCCGCGATACGGATCAGCGTCGCGATGATCCTGCCGTACTCTTCACGAAAAACTTTCTCGAGCGTTTCGCGCGCCTGTGACATGCAGGCGAGCGTAAATCAGTTTCATACAAAGACACAAAGGAAGACACAAACACACAAAAAAAGATCCCCTGCTTGTGCCTTGGTGTTCTTCCTTCGTGCCTTTGTGTGAAATTCTTTTATGCGGTAGCTTCGACGGCAGTCTCGACCAGTGGTCGCACTTCGATGGAGCCCGTGCGCGCGGATGGGATGCGCGCGGCGATAGCCGTTGCTTCGTCGAGATTCTTCGCTTCGATCAAAAAGTAGCCACCAAGTTGTTCGTGCGTTTCTGCGAACGGACCGTCGGTGACCATCTCTTTCCCGTCGCGCACGCGCACGGTGGTCGCGGTCGCGATTGGCTGCAACTGGGATCCGGTCACAAATTGACCACTCGCCACCAGATCGGCGCGCAGTTTTCTATATTCAAGGTAAATCTGCTGGCGCTCGGCCTCGCTGACCGCCGCCCAGCTTGGTTCGTCGTGGTAAATCAACAACATGTACTTCATTTGATTACTCCTCGTTATTAGGTTGAATTCTTGCCTTCAACCTTACGACGCATGACGAACACCGAGATCGACAACGCGACGAAAAAATTTTTAGCCGATTGTCTGCCCATAACCCAGCCATTTGCGCAGAAAACTGACCTGGCCGGTGTGATACGTATCGTGAAACGCGAAAAACGCGACCGTGCCGGTGAGTTTGCCGTCAAAGCTCGGCGGACCTTTCGGCGCTTCCTGAGTCATGACACCTTCACCAGCACTCTTTAGTGTGTCTGACAACCGCGACGAAACGTCATCCCATGCACTGCGCAGCTCTTCGATCGACGGATATTGCGCATCGGCGACATGTTCCGAGCCGCGCGAGAAGAGTTCAGTCCAGGTGTCGTCGTAATCGCCGCCGAGAAACTTGAGCGTCATGCCGCGGTGAATGATCAAGTGACCCATCACCCAGGTTAAGTGATTCGAATCGTCACCCGGCTTTTTGAACCAGTGATCCGGTTCGACGCCCGCAATCGCTTTGTTGACGATGTCGGTGTTGAATTTGAACATTCCAGTGATGTTCTTGAAATCGGTCTCCATGATTGCTCCTCCTTTAGCCACAAAGAAGCACAAAAATCACAAAAACTCAATTATGTGCCGCTAGTGCCTCTTCGTGGCTAATTTTGCCAACCGCCGCCGAGTGCTTTGTAAAGTTGGACCACTGAGATCAGCTCATCTCGTTTGGTTTGCGTCAGGTTCAGCTCCGCCTCGAACAGATCGCGGTCGGCATCGAGCGCGTTGAGGAGCGTGTCAACACCACCTTCATATCGCAGATACGCGAGTCGCGATCGATCCTGAAGCGTCGTCACCAGCAACTCCTGCTGGATACGAATCTCGCGAACCTTGCGATACTGGATCAAAGCATCCGAAACCTCTCGAAACGCATTCTGAATCGTTTGCTGATACGAGACTAAGGCGAACTCCTGTTGCGCGCGTGCAAACTTCACGTTTGACTTCAAACGTCCACCGGTAAAGATCGGCTGCGTTAGTTGCGGGACAAACGTCCACGCGCGACTTGGACCAGTAAACAAACTCGAGAGCTGATTACTCTGAAATCCGAGCAGCCCAGACAAACTGATGCGCGGAAAGTAAGCAGCCTTCGCCGCCGAAACCAGCGCACCTTGGGCGAGCAGATTTTCTTCCGCGGCTCGGATGTCCGGACGTCGTTCGAGGAGGGAAGACGGAAGACCTGCGGGCACAGCCGGCAGTTCCTGTTGTTGGGCCAACGGCGTGCCACGCGTGATCGGTCCGGGGTTATTGCCGAGCAACAAACTGATCTGATTCTCGGTTTGTTCTATTGCTCGTTCGGTGTCGGGAATAGTTTGCGATGCCTGGTAGACGAGCTCTTCCGCCTGGCGTACGTCGAGCATCGTCGCAATTCCGCCTTGCTGGCGCGCCTTGATCAAACGCAGCGAATTCTCACGCGTCGCGAGCGTGCGTTTTGCGATGTCGAGCTGGCTGTCGAGCTCGAGCAGGTTGAAATAATCGGCGGAGACGTCGCCGACAACCGTCGTCATCACCGCTTTGCGATCTTCTTCCGTTGCACGCAATTCCGCGCGCGCCGCTTTAGTTTGATTGCGCAGGCGACCCCAGACGTCGATTTCAAAAGTGAGCAGGTTCATCAAAACACTGCCGAAACTGCGTCGCTGCCCGCCCTGTCCCGAACCGGCCAATTGGCCGTTATTAGAAAATCGATTCGTTGTGAGATCGGCGCCCGCCTCAAACTGCGGCAACTGATCGGAACGCGCGAGACCGAGATTCGCGCGTGCCGCGTTGATGCGCGCACCCGCAAGACGTAGATCATAATTTTGGACCATCGCGGTGCGGACGAGTTGCTGAAGTTCGGGATCTTTGAAGACTTCGAACCACTTCAGATCGCCGATCGAGTTTTGATCGAGTCCTTCACTGCCGCGAAACGTGTCAGGAGTCTTTACCGCCACGGGCTGATTCTTCTGCGCCGCAATATTGCCCGGCAACAGCGATATCAATAACAGTAAGACCAAAGCGGTTTTCTTCAACGGGTCCATTCTTAATCTCCTGACGCCGGTTCCAGTTCCGGATGTACACCATGATCCGTTGCGTGCTTATGACTCAAACGCATCGAGACCTTCTCGACGACGTAGAAGCTCACCGGGATCAGGAAGCTCGCGATTAACGTGTCAGCCAACATGCCCGCGATCACGACGGTTCCCAGAATCTGTCGTGCGGCCGCGCCCGATCCCGACGAGAACCACAACGGCAAACAGCCTGCGATGAATGCCAGCGACGTCATCAACAACGGCCGCCGTCTTAAGCGCGCGCCTTCCAATGCAGCATCGAGGAGTCCACGACCCTTCTCAAATTCCATCTTCGCGAACTCGACGATCAGGATCGCGTTCTTCGCCGCGAGTCCGATGACAACTATCAGCCCAATTTGCGCGTACACACCGAGGTCGAAGCCGCGCAGCCAAATGCCCATGAACGCTCCGAACAACGCGATCGGCACCGTCAACAAAACGGAAAACGGCAACGACCAACTTTCGTAAAGCGCCGCGAGAATCAAAAACACAAACACGAGTGACAACGCGAGTGCTTTGACCGCAGCACCTGACGTCTGCTTCTCCTGGTAAGAAAGATCGGCCCAGTCGTAACCAATCTCGCGCGGCAATGTTTCGCGCGCGACCTCTTCGAGTGCCTGCATCGCCTGGCCCGAACTGTAACCAGGCGCTGCCGCGCCCAACACCTGCGCACTGCGATAAAGATTGAATCGGTTCGTGTACTCCGGCCCGCTGATCCTGCGCGTCGAGACAAGCGCTGACAGCGGCACCATTTCGCCGTCGTTATTGCGAACGTAGTAGTTGCCGATGTCTTCTTCAGTCCGGCGCATCTCGCCTTCTGACTGCAAGAACACGCGCCATTGCCGGCCAAATCGATTGAACTGGTTCAGGTACAAACCACCGAGATATGCCTGCAGCGTTTGATAAACATCGGCGACCGCCACGCCCTGCTTCAGAGCTTTGTCGCGATCGACGTCGGCATAGATCTGCGGCACACCGGCTGAGAACTGCGACATCACACCCGCAAGCTCAGGCCGCTTGCGCGCGGCGGCCATGAATGCTTGTAAGTTCTGATCGAGAAACTCAACCG
This sequence comes from Pyrinomonadaceae bacterium, assembly GCA_035257785.1. Taxonomy (GTDB): domain Bacteria; phylum Acidobacteriota; class Blastocatellia; order Pyrinomonadales; family Pyrinomonadaceae; genus PSRF01. Next base: position 2 of record DATEWS010000518.1, on the reverse strand, counting down.
AC
>DATEWS010000517.1:0-7433 GCA_035257785.1 Pyrinomonadaceae bacterium | reverse complement strand
ATATCCTTCTTCAACCAACTTCAGTAGCTTGCGTTTGCTAAGCAGGGTATGCGTGAGAGCCAGCCGGTCAAACTCGTATTGCCGCGAAGGAAAGATGCCGAGCTGTTCGATGAACCAGTTATATAAAGGACGATTGTTATCGAACTCGAGGGTACACATCGAGTGCGTTACGCGTTCGATCGAATCTGACTGGCCGTGCGCGTAATCGTACATCGGGTAAATACACCACTGACTCCCAGTGCGGTGATGGTCCATGTGCAAAATTCGATACATGACCGGGTCGCGGAAATTAAGGTTTGGAGAGCTCATGTCGATCCTCGCGCGCAGTGTTCGCGCGCCGTCCGGGAACTCGCCTTTTTTCATCCGTTCAAACAGATCGAGATTCTCTTCAACAGAACGATTGCGATACGGGCTTTCCCTGCCCGGCTCGGTTAACGTGCCGCGATACTCGCGAATCTCGTCAGCGCTGAGATCACACACGAAAGCTTTTTCCGCTTTAATTAGCTGAATGGCCCATTCGTACAGTTGTTGAAAATAATCAGAGGCGTAGTAGAGTCCGTCCCACTGAAAGCCCAGCCACCGCACATCATCCTGGATGGCGTCAACGTACTCTGTTTCTTCTTTTGAAGGATTAGTGTCGTCGAAACGCAAATTGCACTTGCCGCCAAACTCCGCCGCTAATCCGAAATCGAGGCAGATGGCTTTGGCATGTCCGATGTGCAAGTAGCCGTTTGGTTCCGGAGGAAATCGAGTTTGCACTCGCCCTTCGTGTTTACCGCTCTTGATATCCTCGATAATGATGTCTCTGATGAAATTTGAGGGTCCACCAGTGTTTTCCGTCTCAATACCCACGATGCTCGTGTTCTCCGTCCTTTAAGTTAGGTTTTAAGTTTACAAAAGATGATGAGCAGGGTCATCTCGCGAGTGGTGTCTTACTCTGCGATCTCTGTATCCTCGGTGTTCTCTGCGTTTTTAACGACGCTCCAAAACAGAGAAAACGCAGAGAGCCGCAGAGTTCGCAGAGTGATACGCTACTCCTTCAGAAACTTAGCTTTAACCCAAACTGTATCACTCTTTCAGTTGATCCGCGGGCAGTAGAGAAAATCTGTCCAAAGGTTGTCGAGGAGAAGTCGAGATCCGGTGGACCAAACTGCGGATGGTTCGCCAGGTTGAAGAACTCCGCACGAAACTCGACGTCCATTCCGGTGAGTTCCCTTCCAAAATGCGTTCTTTTGATTACTGCTAAATCGAGGTTCTCGGCGCCATCCGCAAAGATGATGTTTCGACCGGCGGTGCCAAACGATCCGAAAGACTGACGCGCAAACGCCGCCGTGTCGAACCAGGCTTTTACCGAACGCTGATCTTTCGGAAGCAAAGGACTGCGCAACAGGTTCGGGCGACAACTGGTGATAAATGGACCACTGACACCACACGGATCTGTAAAGTCTCTTACCGTCAAAGGCACGCCGCTCGATAAAGTAAAAATCGGACTCAGCGCCCATCCACTGACAAATTTATCGATCACTCCGCCGCGGTTCAGATACTTTCTCCCCACACCGAACGGCAATTCAAACACACCACTGACGGTGAATCGATGACGCATATCAAACGACGAGAGGCCACGATCAGAATCAGGATCATTTGCGTCCTGTACGATCGCCGGGTCGATCGGAGAGCCGGAACCGGAGTGATATTGTGAAGAGAGATCGATTGACCTCGAGAGCGTATAGCCGATCAGGAACGTATTTCCACGACTAAATCGCTTCGTCAGACTCGTTTGTAATGCGTGATAGTTCGAGCGCCCGTTAGTAACGGATTGAGCGATAGTGCTGAAACCCGCATAAGGCCGTCGCGACTCTTTATTCGCAGGCGTCGAAGCGCCGGGGACAAAAATGGGTTGATTTAGATCTTGAAACTGGAGCAACTTCGATCCGGTTGTTCCAACGTAACCCAACTCAAACACAAAATCTGAGAGAAACTGATACTGAAGATTTAGATTGAAGTGCTGCATGTAAGGCGTAGCTAGATTCGGATCGGTCACCAGGACCAGTCCGGCGCCCGGCGGCACACACAAACCTCCACAAGTCGGACTGCCCAGGCTCGCATGTCCGACGCCACCCGAATCGAGTATCAATGGAAACGATGCGAACGGCGGCTGTAGAACATTCTGCAACGCCAGATTACTTTCCATCTGATTGAAGAAGACGCCATAACCGCCGCGGAGCGCGAGCTGTCCGTTGCCGAGCAAATCGTATGCGAAGCCGATACGCGGAGCCCAGTTATTCCGATCCGGAAGATAAGTACACTTGTCGCAAAGACCGTTTGTTCCGGCGAGAACAGTTTCGGCCACACCACTCTGAGGAACGCCCGGTGTGAACGGTTTGCGAATCAGCACCGTCGCTGTTTGACCAGACGCATCGATGATCGGCGTTACATACTCGTAACGCACTCCGAGATTGAGCGTGAGTCGTTGCGTGGCGCGCAGATCATCCTGGACGAAAAGGTTTGTAGCGCTCCAGCGTTGATGCAGCACGTCTCGTTTGAAGTCACCGAAAGTGAAATAGAAAGCCTCACCTAGTAAAAAATCCGCGAAGGCGTCGCCAGTGAACACACCGTTGAAAAGGAACTGACCGTTTTCAGCAAACTGGAGTTGCACGTTTTCCTGATGCTTGCGGTATTCGCCGCCCAGCTTGAGAGTGTGGCTACCCTGAACGCGAGTGTACGTGTCCTGGAACTGAAAAGTATTGAAGACGTATCGTGATGGACCAAAGATGCTGTTGCCGATACCGGAGAAGCCGGCAATGCGAACGTCCGTGAGTCCAACGTTGTCCGGGACACTGAAGTTGATGCCAACGTCAGTTGGTTTGGTAAGTGGAAGGAATTGAGTTGGATTGTTTGTCCGGCTAAATCCGAAGCGAAAGTCGTTGATGTCAGTTGACGAAATCGCGCGCGTATAACCTAGTGCGAGGTTCTGGTTCTTGTTATTTTGGTCCTGTGAGAAACCGGGAAACTGAGCGGGAACATTTCCGAATTGGAAAGGCGCGGTATCAATCAAGTTGTCATAAACATACCGGCCGAAGAATGTGCTCTTAGTCGAGGCAGAGTGATCGATTCGTACGATCACCTGGTTTTGATCTGTCGTTTGCGTGGGGCTGGCAGTGAAGTTTAACGTTCGTGAAGCAGTTGAGATGTTGGGAAGCGGGTAAAGACTCAACAGACCTTTCGCGGCCGCACTGATCCGTTCAGTCGGAATGATGTTTCCTGTGAACGGCATGCCGGTTTGTGGATCGATGATCGGGATTTTGACGTTACTGAGATCGCCTTTTCTTTCCTGCGCGGTTGGAACAACTGTTGACGACGTAACGCCGCGTTCCTGACGCACACCTTCATACGAAACAAAAAAGAAAGTTGGGCGCTGACGAAAAACAGGCCCGCCGAGCGTTCCGCCAAACTGATTGCGTCTGAGGGGTGGTGTTTCCGGTGAGAAGAAGTTGCGTGCATCGAATGCGTCGTTTCTCAAAAACTCCCACACAGCGCCGTGGAATTCATTGCCTCCGGATTTAGTTACGGCGTTTACGATCGCGCCGGCATTCCGTCCAAACTCCGCAGAGTAAAGATTAGTCTGAATCTTGAACTCAGAAAGCGCATCGATTGCCGGTTTAATTTGCAGGTTGTTGTATTCGAGTTGTTGGTTGGAAACACCGTCGAGCAGGTAGTTGTTGTTGGTGTCGCGTGCGCCGTTAACGTTGTACGAATCCTGTGTCAATGTCCTGCCCGGTTGTAGCGGTACAACTCCTGTTTGCAGCAAACCGAGATCGTAGAAGCTTCTGCCATTCAACGGAAGATTGACGATCAGTTTCTCGCCCACAACCTTTCCGAAGGTAGAACTCGTTAACTGAACCTGCCCGGCTTCGCTTGGGATCGTGACCGTTGCCGATGGCTCGCCCGGTTCGAGTACGACAGCGACTCGCGACTCTTCGTTCACGTGCACCGAGATGGTTTGTCTCACTGTTTTGAAACCATCTGCGGTGACGGAGATCTCGTAGCGTCCGACTGCGAGGGTCGGAATTTCGTATGCACCGGGGTTTGAAGAGGCAGCTTCACGAGTGATCAATCCAGTCAGATTTCTGGCCTTCACGGTGGCTCCTGACACGAGAGCACCATTGGAGTCAGTGACCGTGATCACGACTTTGCCGGTGTCGGATTGCCCGGCGATGGATTGGGAAGCCAAAATCAGCAGGAGGCAGATGAGAGCGTAACGTAATGGGGGTGAATACATGACCGCTCCTTGGACGTGAAGATCGACATGCTTATTCTGGTCATGAAGTCGAAAGTTTGCAATGTTCAGACTGCATTAACCTTCTGTAGAATCTCGAGCGTATGTTCCGAGCCGCAATCAGCAAACTGTCGCTGAGAAAAAAGTTGATCATACTCGCGTCCGTAGGCGTGTTCCTTCCCGTCATTGTGTTGACGTACATGCAGTATCGATCGCTCACCGAACTCCAGAACAAAACAAAAGGCGCATTCAAGGACAACCTGCGACAGGGGTTAACGATTGTTGAGCGACAAATGAAACGGCGCCTGGAGGAAGTCGTGGCTCAAACCCTCGAACCGATCGGCCGCTTTTCATCCGCGGATGAGATCGAAAAACACGTTGAAAACGTAAAGCGTTCGCATCCTGAGATCAAAGAAATTTTTGTTCTCCGTGATAAGCAAAGCTCCACGCCTGCTCAGTCTGACATTCGATTTGTATTTGACGGAGCCTGGAGAGCCCAAAGCTTTCTTGACGATAATCACAAGTATTTATTCGCGGACGGAAAATATCTGTTCTATCCGTTGAGGGATGGTTTTGCGGGTGTCTTATTGAACGAGAAGTTTGTCAGTGATGACTTGATCGCCGGCACCATAGATAAGATCTTAAATGCACATCATGACGAAACTGCATCCTCATCAGCTATCGCGATTAAGGTTAGCGACGAGAACCAACGCGTGCTTTACTCGAACGCGCCGTCTCAAAACGACCTCATCGAAACCAACTTAGATCGTCCGTTCTCCAACTGGAAAGCAGGCGTCGGCCTGAAGAATACAAATCTCGATGAACTCGCACGCAACAGTTTTCTACACAGCGCCGGCGCAACTCTCCTCGTCCTAATATTTTTATTCGTTGGCATGGCGCTGATCATTCGCGCCACTGACCGCGAAGCACGTCTCGCGCAGGCGAAATCAAATTTCGTCGCAAATGTCTCGCATGAACTGAAGACACCACTATCACTGCTCAGTCTGTTTTCCGAAATCCTCGAACTAGGTCTCGTTGACACTGAAGAAAAGAAGACCGAGTACTACAGCATCATTCGTCATGAAAGCCTACGTTTGAACAATGTGATCGATAACATTCTCGACTTCGCAAAAATCGAAGCCGGGCGGAAAACGTATACGTTCGCCGAGAGTGACATGGCAGAAGTGATCGAAAATGTGCTGTCCAGCTATCGCTATCAGATCACTAACTCGGGCTTCGATGTTCAGACAAATCTGAAACCTGGTCTGCCGCCAGTCGTAATCGATCGTGATGCGATGGCGCAGGCGATCTCGAACCTCGTCGACAACGCGATTAAATATTCACGCGACGTGAAACAGCTTTCAATCAAAACGCAAACACTCGGATCAGATCTCTCGATTGAAGTCGCAGATCACGGCATCGGAATTCCACGCGCCGAACAGGCAAAAGTTTTTGAGAAGTTTTACCGGGTGGGCAATGGATTCGTCCATGATGTGAAGGGCAGCGGTCTCGGCTTATCCCTCGTGAAGCACATTATCGAAGCTCACAAAGGAACCATTTCCCTCGAAAGCGACGTTGGTAAAGGAAGTCGTTTTACGATTCTACTTCCGCTCGCGCGCAAGGCCGCAGGAGAAACATAACGTTGGCCAAAGTCCTGATAATCGAAGACGAACCCAACATGGTTATCGGTCTAAGGGATAGCTGTGAGTACGAGGGCTACGAGGTCTCTGTGGCGCGCAATGGAAAAGAGGGCCTGGAGAAAGCCTCAGCGGAAAAACCCGACATCATTCTGCTCGACGTGATGCTGCCGTTGATAAGTGGAATAGATGTGTGCCGCACGTTGCGCACACGCGGCATTGAAACTCCAATCGTGATGTTAACTGCCCGTAGCCAGGAAATTGATAAGGTGGTCGGCCTCGAGGTGGGAGCAGATGATTACGTTACGAAACCATTTAGCGTCAAGGAACTGCTCGCGCGCATCAGGGCCCACTTGCGCAGGGCTGCAAAACAGGTCGTCGAGATCGAGAGTTTTACGTTTGGCGACGTGGAGTTGAACTTCAAAAAATATGCGGCGCGCAAAGGCGGGAAGCCATTGGATCTATCAGCTCGTGAGTTTGCACTCTTGCACTATCTCATCCGGCATCGAGGCGAAATCGTCACGCGCGATCAACTACTCGACGATGTTTGGGGGTATGAAAGCAACCCGGTTACGCGCACCGTTGACAATCATATTGCGAAGCTTCGTCAGAAGATCGAACCCGACCCATCCGAACCACAGCACATCATTACTATTCACCGGCTCGGCTACCGCTTCGTCGAGTAACTCACCTTTCCTTCGTTACAACTTTTTACAATCTCGTTACAACGTGTGGAGACTTGGAACCTCAAAGTCGATACGCTCTGAGAAGCGGAGGAGAGGTCAATGAAACAACACCCCATGTTAACAGTCGCGTCTGTGCTCTCGATCCTCTTCGTTACGTTTCACATGGCGGAAGATGTCATCCGCGGGTTCGAACCGGGCGGGTTCCAGAATCTCCGGACGATAGTCACCTTGTTCGTCTGGCTATTTGGAACACTCGTGCTCGCCGGACGGCGATCGGGATACATCATCATGCTCCTCGGGTCGCTGCTTGGGTTCCTCGTCACTGTCGCCCACATGAGGGGTGCGGGGATAGTGGGCGGTCGTGTCGCCAACTCCAGCAGAATGTTCTTTTGGGTCTGGACGATCCTGGCGCTCGGTCTGACCTCACTCCTTACGCTCTTCCTGTCGGCGCGCGAATTGTGGCGTTTGCGAACCTCGAAACCACGTCCGGTTCAAGAACGTATATAGGCACTCATGAAGAGAATAAACTGGCCGATCTGGGCAGGATTTGTCGTCAGCCTGGTCGCGGTATTGAGTTACCCGTTTGTATTTGTACGTTGGTCCATAACGCGTGAATTTCCATGGGCCAACCTGATCCTGTTCGCGATCGCGTTCGTGCTTTTGTTTGTCGGTGTTCGCCGCGCGTTCCTACCTGATAAGACGATCGTCTCAAAAGTCTTCAGCGCTCTGGCGGCAGCGTTGGGACTGTTTTTTCTCGCCGGGCTTCTTTTTTTGATCTATGTGATGGGCTCGTGGCTGCCGAAATCGACCGGAGCGCCACAGGTCGGCCAGCAG
>DATEWS010000516.1:0-4945 GCA_035257785.1 Pyrinomonadaceae bacterium | reverse complement strand
CCCTCTTCCTGACTTGTTCTATCTGTTGTAGCTTTATTCTTCTAAAAGTCTCGGCCTATTGCGGTTTTGTTAAGACCTCACGGAAGAATTCAACCGCGCGCGGGTCGCCGGTTTCACCGAGCGACCGAATCGCCTGCTTGCGCACCATCTGATTTGGATGCGTCTTCGCGATCTTGATCAGCAGCGGCACCGATTCCTCCGCGCGTCGCTGACCAATCGCTCGCACAGCCTGCACCTGAACCTCCACATTAGCATCCGTGCTTTGCGCAGTCGCGCTCAGAAAATCGAAGCTGCGCTTACCTGCAATCTCCGACAACGATTGCAACACAGCGCGCTTCACTTCAGGCGCACTTTCCGAGTTATAAAGTTTGAGCAGATCATCAACTGCTGCTTCGCCGCGTTCACCTAGCGTTCGAATCGCAGTCTTGCGCAACTCAGGGTTCGTTTCGGTGCGCGCAGCTTCGAGCAGCCGCGCCTGCGCGCGCGGAGTCTTCGTTTCCGCGAGCGACCGCAATGCAGCGCGTTTAATCTCAACGTTTGCGTCGTTCGTGTAGATCTTCATCAACTCTTCAACCGCATCTTCGCGATGAAAGCGTCCGAGTTGACGCACCGCCACACGACGCGATTCCCAATCAGGATCTTGCCTCGCCACACCGAGCAGAAACGTAAACGCCGGTTGCTCGTCAATGCTGTTACCCGCTGCTGAGATCACGCTGCGACGAACCTCAACTTCCTTCACGTCTCGATAAAGATCCTGGAGCGTGGCGATCGCGCCGCGATCGCGACTCTGCCCAATCGCGTGCGCGGCCGCGCGTCGGAGCTTGATGTCTTCGGTTTCATTTCGTACGAGCCCCGCGAGAAATGTTTGTTCGCCACCGACCTGGCCCAGCCAGTAAATGGCACTGGAGCGAATGCGTTGATTCGGAGAATTGACAAAATTCTTGAGCATGCCTGCGACTCTCACGTCGTCGTGCAGCGCGATGCCGAGCACAGCGCGTTCGCTCAACATGTCGAGTGGCGTTGCGGCCGCGATGGCGCGCAGGTAGTTGATGCTCTCTTCGTTATTCGCGCGGCCGAGCCAGTAAACCGGATAACCGCTGTACTCGCGTTTACGCTCGAGGTTGTAAACCTCCATGCGCGTGATCTGGTTGCTGGCCGGATCTCGCAACAGGAAAATCGCGAGGTTGCGTGTTTCGACCGTTACGCCATTGGCATCGGTACCAACAAACACAGTCGTGTCGCCCATCGTGTTAATCGAACCATTGAAATCGCGAATCGCGGGGTCCACAGCAACTCCAGAGCGCACGTCAAACGTGTACGCGGACCAGTATGGCGATTGACGCGAGCGGGCGCGCGCCTGTGCGGCATCAAGCCGGGCCATGAGATCCGCCCCCTCGACCGCGGTGAAACTCTGAACCGTCGTCGTTGGGGATTGCTTTTGCAGATCGTCGTCGGCAGCAGCAGCGACTCCGACGAGGGCGAAGAATAGAATGGCTGCGCGAATCATGATTCCTCCAAGTTAACCAGGTCCTATAAATCGCATAGGACCTATATTCTTTTACTTCAAAAGGTCTTCGAGAAACTTCAGGGCTTCAGGATCTTTGCTCTCGCCCAGATACCTGACGGCCATTTTTCTGAGCTCCACTGACGGGTCGTTGCGCGCAATCGTCATCAGCTTCCGCACAGCGACCTTCTGTTTCGAATCGCCAAACCCACGCATGAGTGCAACTCTGACTTGCTGGTCTTTTTCAGAGTCGTACATTGACACGAGCTGATTGACTGTTTGCTCGTCGTCCTTTTCGCCCAACCGTCGAATCGCATAACCTCGCAGTTCGATCGACTCACCACTGCGCGCGATATCGAGCAGTTTGGCGAGGGCACGCGGATCGTTGTTGTCCGCAAACGCGCGCAGCAGACCCTGTTTGATTTGCACGTTTGTTTCGGTCGTGTACAGCTTGATCAGATCGTCGAGCGCGATGTGTCCATGACCGCCGAGACGGCGAATTGCCTCGACGCGCAGTTCCGGCGTGTCGCCCTGGCTCGCGATTTGGAAAAGTTTTTCACGCGCGCGGGCGTCGTCCCGATCACCGAGTGTGCGAATGATTTGATAACGAATCTCCGGCGTTTTATCCGTGTCGTAGATCCGGATCAACTCCTCCAGCGAAGGCGCGTCTTTCATTTCGCCGATGTAACGAATCGCAAATTGCCTGACTGCGAGATCATTACCCGAACGCGCGATCTCGAGCACTTTTGCAGTGCCGCGGGGCGTGCGGCTCTGAACCAGCGCGCGTAGGATTTGGCTGCGAATGTCTTTGTTTTGATCAGTGTCGTAGAGCTTGATGAGTTCGTCAGTGATCTGATCGGTGTGTTGTTCGCCGAGACGTTTGATCGCGGTCATGCGAAGTTTCACATCGGGATTGCTGCGCGCGATGTCGAGCAAAATCGGAACTGCGCGCGCGCCACCCTGCGATCCGAGCATCGATACCGCTGCGGCTTGAAAGCCCTGGCATTGATTTGGATTAGCTTTCAGTGATTCGGTGGCGATGGTGATAGCGCGCTCCTGATCTGCCTGGAAAAGACTTTGCAGCGCCAGCATTTTCAGCTCACAGTTATCGCGCGCGATTGCCTGCTCGACCTGGCCCTTGAAACCCATCACGACTAACAACGCCTGCGCATCGTTGCGCCAACTCGAGTTCGGAAATCTTTCGATCAGCCGCAGCAATGGCTTCGAGGCGTCATCAGTGCGGTTCTGTTTTTGGAGCGCGTAGCCGTACCAGTAAAGTGCGGCGTCCATGTCTTTGTCTTTGGGATAGCCGGTTATGAAGTCGTTGAATTTTTCGGCTGCTCTTTGCCAGTTCTGCGCTTCGATAAAGTCGCGGCCTTCGCGGAAGACCTGCATCGCTGCCGTGTTGCCTTTGCTTTGCATGAAACGGTTCAACTTGGCGATGTCCTGACCATAGATGCGTTGCGCGCCCATCGTGAAAAAGACGACAACCAACAACGCCAGGCCGGTTCTGATTTGGGGGCGATAAGTAACTAAGTGCTTCATGATTTTCGTTCAGTCCTTAATCGATAGAATTGCTTTCAACTATTTGGTTCACCGCACAGGCACAGAGAACTCGAGAGCAAGCGCAGAGAAGATCGAGCGGTGATCAAAAACGCACATGGCATCTCCACGTTCCCTGTGCCTCTGAGGTGAAATTGTCAGGAGCAGGCGCAGCGATCAGTTGCAGGTCTACCCAGTGCTCCTGCTGCTGATTAATCAAGCGCGCGGGCGAGTGCCGTTGAGTTCACCCGCAGTAGTCCGACAATGTTTTTGCGTTCTACGCGTTCGCGGATTTCGCGGACGGTGTTTTCATCCGGACGGTCCGGAAGATTTGCGATGTCGATCAGGATCGGTTCAAGGCTTTCCAGTAACGACGAGATCTGAACGTCGCCGGCCGCATCAGCCTCGCGCTTTAACAACATGTTTTGATAGACGAGTTGCTTCGCACGCTTTCGTTCGTAACCAACTTCTTCAGCCGCTCCCGCTTCATCCAGACGGACGTTCTTAAAAGCCAGCAACAATCTTTCTGAAGTTTCGAAGTGCATCGCCGTCATCGTTTCAGAGTCTGCTGAACGCACTCGTTCAGGAATCGCAGCAAACTGTTCACCCGGTTTTGGCTCGCGTACGATGGGCCGCTTCACTGGACGCGGTGACTTCTCTTTGTTGCCTTTGGTTGGTGATGCTTGCGGTTCTGGCGACTCTTTAATTTCGGGCGACCGCGATGGCTCAACCGAGGCCACGGGCATTGGAGACGGAGTTTGTTGGGCCAAGGCCACCTGTTTTGGGTCGCGCTGGTTCGAGTTCTGATACGCGACGAAACCGATGATGGCGGCGACGATCAGCAGCGTTGCGAATGCGAGTGCCTGTGTGCCGAAACTCCACTGCAACCCGCGAGCAGGAGCGTGACGTGGTCCAGCCAAAATCTTTTTGAGAGCACGATTCTGGACTTGCGGCTCGAGTGACGTTTCAAAACTGGTGAGCTGGTTGCGCAGGTTTAGAAAATCAGTGCGCAGTAGTTCACACTCGCTGCACGTCAGCACGTGACGTTCGACTTCGCGTGCTTCCGCGGGCGAGAGTTCGCCATCGATTAACGAAGAGATTTTTTCAGTCAAGCTACAGTTCATCTCAATTTCCCATTCCCGCAACTCTCGACAGTCCTGACAACTTGCTCCAGCGTTCACGCAGCGAAGCGCGCGCGCGAAAGATGTCGACCTTTACTTTGCTCTCCGAGACGTTCAGCACTTGTCCAATCTCGCGATAACTCAACTGCTCCTGCTCGCGCAGTAGCAAGGCGGCGCGTTGGTCCTCCGGTAACGTTTGCAACATTTCCAGCACCAGTGCGTTGCGCTCCTGCGTCTCGTATTCCTGTTCCGGGTTGCGTGCTCGGGGGCTCATCACTTCGACAACTCGATCAAACAACCGGTAGCGCGTGTTTGACTTGCGAAACTCGTTGATCGCCATGTTGCGGGCCACGCGATAGAGCCAGAAGCGTGCCTCACCGACCGGCAGAGTTCCCCATGCCGTCCGATGAAGTTGCAGGAAACTTTCCTGTGCCAGATCCTGCGCCAGCGGCGCGCGGCCTCCCAATAAACACTCCAGAAAGCGGCATAGGCTAGGGTAGAAGTCCTGAAACAGCATGGTGAACTCTTCATCTTCGCTCGCCATAAGCTGCGCTACGTCTCCTAAAACACCTGGGTTCGGCAAAAGTTACAAGAAATTTTGGAGGCTGTTGGTATCTATGGCACAATCGCTGCCACCGTGTCGAAAGTCGCAGCCATTTTAGGGTTTTCCTTAGTTACTTTGCTCGTGTTGAGCGACACGGCAGTGTCTGCACAGACGCGCAAAGGACCAACGCGAGCGGTCAGATTCGATGAGTTTGGACAAGTTGGCCATTGCGAC
>DATEWS010000515.1:0-3295 GCA_035257785.1 Pyrinomonadaceae bacterium | reverse complement strand
GCCTGCGCTCATGACGCGCATGTGACGTGTCTATTGGGCGCAGCCGAACTTCTCGCCAACACTCGGCAGCCGTGGGGCGGAACTTTTATCGCGTTGTTCCAACCTGCGGAAGAAGTTGCCGGTGGAGCAAAAGCAATGGTTGACGACGGTCTTCGCGATCGTATTCCCAAACCGGATGTCGCGTTCGCGCAGCACGTGCTTGCTTACCCGGCGGGAAAGATCGGCACACAGACTGGACCAGTTCTCTCTGCCGGCGATAGCATTCGCATCACTCTCTACGGCAAGGGAGCGCATGGCTCAATGCCCCACAACAGCGTGGACCCCGTAGTGCTGGCCGCGCTTGTTGTGCTGCGCCTTCAGACGATTGTTTCGCGGGAGACGAAGCCCGGTGAATTTGCAGTGCTGACGGTGGGCAGCAGTGTTGCGGGTTCCAAAAGCAACATCATTCCCGACCGCGCCGTGCTCTTAGCCAATCTGCGGACTTACGACATGGCCGTGCGTCAGCGAATGATCGAGAGCATCGAACGCATGGTCCGAGCCGAGTGCGAGGCGTCAGGCTCACCTCGCCCACCAGACTTCGATTATTTCGATCAGTACCCGCTGACCGACAACGACGCGGAAGTGACCAAAAGGATTACGTCCGCATTCCAAAACCATTTCGGAGCAGAAACCGTCTTTGACCTCGGGCGGCTGACGGCCAGCGAAGACTTCAGCGCTATCCCGGACGCCTTCGGAACGCCCTACACCTATTGGGGCGTTGGAGGTACAGATCCGGAGAAGTACCAACGAGCTCTCGATGCGGGGCGAGTGGAGCAGGACATCCCGGTCAACCACTCGGAATTCTTCGCCCCGGTTATGCAACCAACGCTGTCCAAAGGGACGCAGGCGCTCGTGGTTGCCGCTTTCACTTATCTAGCGAAGTGAGGTTGCCCCCGATGGCTTCCGCAACTGCCACCGTGACTGCCGACAAAAATCGAGGCGCCAACGCGCTCATTGTCGGAATTGTTCTTGCGGTCGTCACGTTCTGGCTCTTTGCGCAGACGACGCTCAACGTCGCGCCGACGATGCGCGAAGAGTTAGGGATCAGCGAAAGCCTGAACAATATCGCGGTAACTATCACAGCGCTCTTCTCAGGCATCTTCATCGTTGTCGCTGGCGGTATCGCAGATCGGCTGGGGCGTTTGAAGATCACCTACATCGGCCTGGGCCTGAGTATCCTCGGTTCGCTGCTGATCGCAATCTCTCCAACCGGCACCGTCGCCTTTCTGATGACCGGACGCATCATTCAAGGATTGTCGGCGGCCTGTATCATGCCGGCGACGCTGGCATTAATTAAGGACTACTTCGACGGCAGGGAACGGCAGCGCGCGGTGAGTTTCTGGTCGATTGGGTCATGGGGCGGGTCGGGCCTCTCAGCGCTTTTTGGTGGCCTCGTCGCGTCTTCTCTGGGATGGCGCTGGATCTTCTGGATGTCGATCGTCGTAGCCGTAATAAGCTTTCTGTTGTTACGAGGTGCGCCTGAGAGCAAAGGCGTCTCGACACAGAAGACGCGGTTTGATTGGTACGGGTTCACCACTTTCATCATTGCGATGGTGGCGGTGAATATTGTCATCGGACAAGGCACCGCTCTGGGATGGCTGAATCCTGTCGTAGTCGCGCTTGCCGTAGTATTCGTCCTTGCGGCGGTGGTGTTCCTGCGAGTCGAATCAGGCAATCCCAACGGCTTTGTCGATCTCGGCCTGTTCAACAACAAGACGTATGCGGGAGCAACGCTTTCGAACTTCCTGCTCAATGGCGCGGCCGGCACACTGCTGGTTTCACTGTCGCTGGTCCAGCAGGCGGCCGGACTGTCTTCGTTGCAATCAGGGCTGTTGACCATCGGCTATCTCGTCGCGATTTTGAGCACCATTCGAGTCGGTGAGAAGCTGTTGCAGCGGATGGGCGCGCGCAAACCGATGTTGATGGGCTGCGCGATCACCGGAGCCGGAATTCTCCTGACGACCTTTACATTCCTGCTGGCTGGGCAGTACATGATCGTCGCCTTTGTTGGATTTACACTCTTCGGCGTTGGACTCGGGTTCTACGCTACGCCGTCGACCGACGCGGCACTTTCAAATGTGCCAAACAACAAGGCAGGCGCTGCGTCGGGAATCTACAAGATGGCGTCTTCTTTGGGAGCGGCGTTTGGGGTGGCGATCTCCGCAGCACTCTTCACATCGCTTAGCGGTTTAAGTAGAGACTTCGGTCCACTATCTGATCTTTTTTTGGGAAGGACTGACAACATCAGCATTCGATTCGCGGCCGCCGTCGCATTGTTATTTAATGTGTTGATGGTGATCATTGCTATCGTCGCCATCGCGCTGACGGTACCTAAGGATGATCCGCGCGTTCATGCATCGCGCGCGACCTGATTTATCAAGGCGCATTCGCGGACACGAAGGAGAACACTGGAATTGCTCCAGCCGTCGGTAAGTCAGGAAGCCTTGAACGCCCTCACAGAGTTCCAGGCGTATGCGGCGAGCACACTACTTGTGCTCGACCTTATCGGCACGTTCGTGTTCGCGCTGAGCGGCGCGGTTGCCGGGGTTAGAGAACGTCTTGATCTTTTTGGCGTGCTGGTACTGTCGTTCGCGGCTGCCAGTGCCGGCGGTATCATGCGCGACCTGCTAATCGGCGCGGTCCCGCCGGCAGCAATCAGCGACTGGCGTTATCTTGCAGTGTCTCTGCTCGCGGGATTGGTAGTGTTCTTCTGGTATCCGATTAGCGAACGGCTGCGCAATCTGCGCAACCACGTGCTTGTTTTCGATGCCGCCGGGCTCGCACTCTTCGCTGTTGTCGGCACGCAAAAGGCGCTAGGCTACAAGCTCAACCCGATAATGGCTGCGCTGCTCGGCGTACTGACGGGAATCGGGGGTGGCATGCTGCGTGACGTGCTCGTTGCTGAGATCCCGGCCGTGTTGCGCTCCGAGTTGTATGCCGTCGCCGCGCTCGCCGGCGCGCTGTTGGTGGTAGCCGGTTATGTGCTGAATTTCGCGCCTACTACGATGGCAATCGCCGGTGCAGCACTGTGCTTCGGAATCCGTCTCATCGCTATTCGGCGCGGCTGGCGCCTCCCCGTCGCCGGCTTGTCGCGACGATCTAAGTCGGATCCGCATGTCAACGACGATGAGATGGACCAGTCAGAGTAGGGGTAAGCGAAAGCGCGACGGCGAAGAACTAAAATTTCGTTAAGGAGAACTTGGCATGAGCACCACAAATGAAGACGAGCCACAGAGCTCGGTCAGCGGCAATTCCA
>DATEWS010000514.1:0-7238 GCA_035257785.1 Pyrinomonadaceae bacterium | reverse complement strand
CGGCTCAAAGGCCTGATGCTCGCTTCGTTCATCGTCAGCGCCACTCATCCGCTGTTGGATTGGACTAACAATTACGGCATTCGCTTCTTCCTGCCGTGGAGTCAGAAGTGGTCTTACGGCGATCTTGTTTTCATCGTCGATCCTTTTCTGTGGCTGATTCTCGGTGGCGCTGCTTTTTTATTAACCACGCGCACGAAGGTGTCGAAGGTCATTTGGGCGGTGCTAGCGGCGATGCTTTCGTTGCTCGTGATGACGCGCGGCGATATGTTGCCGAATCTACGACTGTTCGCGCTTATATGGATCTTCGTGTTAGTGACGTTGATAGTGCTTTTTCTCAAAGGTGCGGGCGCGCGATGGGGCAGCAGGATTGCTTTTGCGGCGTTTGCGCTCGTGCTTTGTTACTGGACTGTCTTAGCTTTCGCTCATGCGCGAGCGTTGGCGCTTGGAAGTGAAGAAGCCGTGCGAGTGGCAAGTGCGCACGGTGAAGTGATTGGCAGACGCGCCGCAATGCCAAGGCTCGCAAATCCACTTCGGTGGGACTACGTCTTCGATACCGATCGCGCGACTTATCGTTTCGATGTCGGCGTCATGAACGGCTCCAGCTTTAGTGATGTTATCCGTTACCAAAAGCCGACGGGCGAAACAAAAGCCGCGCTCGACTCAATCTCGCAGCAAAAACCGGTTCGAGTCTTTCTCGGATTTGCGCGATTTCCAGTGCTTCAACTCAGCGATCCGGATTGCGTCACGCGCACTCTCGTTCAATTAGCTGACTTGCGTTACACTGAGCCCGGCAGTTCGCGCGGCAATTTCTCACTCGAAGTGCCCGTCGATTGTCCGACGAACGAGCAGTCAGGAAAATGAACGAAACCAAAGAATTTAATACCCTGCCGGTCCTCTCCGAAGTTCAAGAAGAACGGGAGCGTGCGCAAAAACGATCGACGATCGCGAGTGTGCGCAATTCGCCTGGTCCATACATCGCGTTCGCGAGTGTGGTTACTTTTGTTGCCGCGCTCGCTCTTCGCACTAATCAGGATGCACTCGCGTTGATACTCGCCGGCGCCGCCTGGCTAATTGTTCCAGTGATCGCACTCAGCGATCGAATTGCTTTTGATGGCGTGTCACTCAGACGCCAGGGGCCGATCGCGTCGTTGCTGCATCTGGTGTTTGGTTATCGCAAGCAGCTTCTTATCGACGACTTTGAGACAGTTGAGACGCAGGCAGTGCGCACGTTGCGACGCGGTGGGCGCGTGCGTTATCGCTATCGCACGCAGATCACGGGCAAGGGAAAAGAGTTTGTCATCGTTTCGGGCGGCCGCGATTATCGCAAACTGGTCCACGAGTTGTTTCCCTTGATTCACGAAAGCAAGCTCGACAATCGCAGTCGCGACTTGCGCGACTATCTCAACGATCCGCAGTTCCTCAATCGCAAGACGCAGCTATCGCAACTTGCGCCTTCAGATGTTCTCGACGTCACGCGACCTGATTTCAAACTCGGACGAAAACTGAAGCGCAACTCCGCTATTCCGGAAAATCCGCCAACGCCGGAAGAGCTCGAAAGAGCGCTTCTGCTGCGTCGTCTCGGTAACGAACTGCGCGTTTCGGGACGTTTGCGAGAAGCGGGCGAGGCTTTTCGACGTGCGTTAAATGTCAGACCACACGGCGCGTGGTTGATCTACGACTTTGCACGGCTGCTGCGCTCGCAAGCGAGTGCGCAGGCCGATGCGCGTCTGCTTTCGAGAGCGAGAGCGGCGCTGCGTTTGGCGAGTATGCGCGCGAAGAACGACGTCGTTCTGTTACCGCTGATTGGGGAGAGTTTTCTGGAGTGCGGTGACGCGACGCACGCGAGACGCGCGTTGCAGAAAGTTGTCGAACTGGACAGTGGAAACTTCAAAGCACGTGTAGGGTTGGCAGACATCGCGCTGCGAGAAGGGAAGCTGGCTCACGTTATTCATCATTACCAGGAAGCAGCGCGCGTTAGTTCAGAGCAGGCACTCGCGCGTTACGCTCGCGGTGAGAGCGACTACTACATGCAGTTGAATAACGATGATGATTATCTCGCTGCGGAGTTGCGACGGATCAATTGGCTGCAAAGCGTCACTCGCATTCGTCGTCTCGCTTTGCGAGTGACGAATGCGAGTGTGCTACTGGCGCTGATTGGTGGTTTTATCGATCCGGTCGCGGGCAGCCTGGGTTGGTCGCTTGCCTCATCAGCATTGGTTGTCTGGCTGCTGACTTTAGCCGGCACGCGCGTGCTCTTCACGCGCTCCAAACCTTCCACATAAATTAGCCACGGATTACACCGAAAATCCGGATCCGATCCGTTTCATCTGTGGTTAAACTTTCTTTCGTTTCGATGCGCCCTTCCTGGATGCGGGTGTGATAGTTCGCGCCTGTTGCTCCGCTGCTGAAGCTACCGCATACGCCTGCACCGGTTCAGGATTTAACAACGCATCCCAGCGATAACGAGGTCGCTCGCGCGTCTCGCTCAATCGCTTGAACACGAGGTCGATAACCGCATTCACGATCCAGTTGTGGTAGAACTCGCCCACTGAAGCCAACTCAGCATCCGGCGCAGGATTCATGAAGTCGATCGCGTAGGGCACGTTGTCTTTGATCGCAAACTCGACGGTGTTGATGTCATATCCCAGCGCGGTGCAAAGCGTGCGCACATCTTTCGTTACACGTTCCGCAAGCGCGGGTGCCAGATAGTTGGGATCGTGTACGTACTGTTCACCTGACAGGTATGGCTTGCGCGGATCGTAAGCCATGATCATCACTTCCTGCTGGCCTACGCAATAACACCTGACAAACTGTTCAAATTCGATTGATTCCTGCAATGTCATGCAAAGCGTGTTGGTCTTGTCGTATTCCGTCCAAAGTTCTTCGAGTGAGTTGATCTTTGAAACGTTCTTCCAACCGCCACCGTCGAATGGTTTCATGAACGCCGGCAATCCGACGTAGTCGATGATGGCTTGCCAGTCGAGCGGAAACTCGAGATTACGCAAACTCTCGCTGACGATACCTTCGATGTAGTCTTTCTGCGGCAGCAATACAGTCCTGGGAATCGCGACTCCGAGCTTCTTGCCGAGTGAATAGTTGAAAAACTTGTCGTCTGACGACCACCAAAAGGGATTGTTGATGATGATTGTCCCTTCCAGCGCCATGCGCTTCAAAGTGGCTCGATAGTACGGCACCTCGTGCGAGATGCGGTCGATCACGAGATCGTACTTTGGCGGGTCGTCATACTTAATGCCGCCGAGCTTGATGTATTCAGCCACGACGTCGCCGCGACCGCGTTCATTAATGCCTGCAATGAGTGCCTCCGGGAACGTCTTTTCCCGGCCTACGAGAACTCCTACCCGCTTCATATCTATTTGGTTGTCCTTTCGCGAAAATCAAGCAAAATACCCGCGACGCCGGTGCTTGTCAAACAGGCATCCGTGGCTCGCCCTGATAGCATCCATGCAAAGGCCACCAGGGTTAAATAGCGCGGAAAGGGCATTTTCGCCCGCCTGTGTTACAATTCCGCCTCAACGTTTGGCTTTCCCCGGTAGGTGCCGTCCAAAAATGCGGCGATCTGAATTCAAGGAGAACGGTTACATTTGTTTCGTCCATTCCTGACCCTCATAGCTGTAGGTGCGTTCCTTGGCGCGATGATCCTGCCCGATAGAATCCATGCGGCGCGAGGCCAACAGGACACCAAACAGCAAGCCACTAAACCGCAGGACGCTAAATCGAAGGACAGCAAGCAGCAGAACGCCAAACAGGACAATAAAGAGCCCGAAAAACCGATACAGGGCGGCTCGAAAGAGAAGTTTACGGCTGAACAGATTGTTGAGTCCGTGATCTTCCTCTACGGCACTCGTCCCGGTCTCGAGCAGATCCGGCGCTATGGTGTGGAGCGCGGCAAGATAACTCGTTATCCAGCAGACGGCAATGCGGATGAAGCGAATTACGAGCGACGTTTCGTTCGCGGTGAGAATCTCGATAAAGACAAGATCCGTCTCGATCAGAAGTTGTCCACGATGGAGTATTCGCTGATTTTCGATGACGGAAAACTGTGGGGTCTAATCAACGGCGCTGCTTTCACCCCCAAACAGGAAGCGACTGAGAGTTTCATTTCCCAACATCACCATAGCCTCGATACGTTGCTGAGATACAAAGAATGCGGTTCCTCGATTTCGCTCGAAGGCAAAGAGCAGCAAAAGGGACTTGAGCTTTACGTGATAGACCTGGTCGACAAAGAGAAGCGAAAGACACGTTTTTACATCAGCGCCCGCTCGCTGCGCGTGCTCTGGCTTGAGTATGAAGAAGGTCCTCCGGGCGGAGTAGCCGTGAAATACACCCGCAAATTCCTGGATTATCGAGTCGTGCAGCAGACACTCGCGCCGTACCGTATTGTCCTGTTGGAAAACGGGCGCGAAAGCCAGGTCACTAACGTGCTCACAATCACCTACGGCGTCAAAGTCAGCGACTCCATCTTCAAAAATCCAAACGGTTAGTTAGCCAGTAGCAGGTGCAGGGTGCAGGGGCAGGTCGCCTGCTCCTGTCCACTGCTCCTGCCCCTTTCTGCTAGTATCTTCGGGAACTTACGCTGCAAAGAGGCGTGTACTTCGTGGTGTGAGAGCCACCTGCCCTGATGAATACGTTGACTACCATCAATGAGCTGGGCTTCGCCCCGGCGCTACAGCAGGAAATGCTGGAGGATACGACCTCCGATCATGCCCTGCTGGAAGCGACCCGAACCGGGGATCAGGACGCCTTCGCAGAGTTGGTTAGTCGTTATAGGAACCAGATCACCAGCTACATCTACCGGATGACCAACGATTACGACGGCGCCGTGGATCTGGCTCAGGAGACTTTCGTGAGGGTTTACAGGGCCGCTGACAGGTACCAAAGGAGTTACGCGTTCTCGACTTATATATACCGGATTGCAACCAACCTCGCTATCAGCGAACTCAGAAAACGAAAACGCCGCAAGCTCGTTTCGCTCACGGGATTCTTCCAGCAAAACGACGGCGCCGAGGCGCAGGAATTAAATCCGCCCGACGGACGTCCTTTGCAGGATTCGGAACTCGTCGACACGGAGCGACGAAATGCGGTGCAACGTGCGATCAGCACGCTACCGGAAAAATATCGCGCGCCACTGATCCTGCGCGATGTAGATGGCCGCAGCTACGACGAGATCGCGCGCATTCTGGAGACGAGCGAGGGAACCGTGAAGTCGAGAATTAGCCGCGCACGTGGCTTCCTGCGTGAAAAGATGCGGGCCTATTTGTAGGTGAAAGTGTTATGAGAAAAAATAATTGTGAAGTAATTCGTCAGGAACTCGACGAGTTGATGCTCGGTGAAACGAGTAGTGCTCGTGTCGTGGAACACCTGCGAGAGTGTGCCGCATGTTGCGAGTTTAATGAAAAGCAAACCAGACTGCGGCAGATCGTTGGCAATCTCGGCACAGTCTCGGCGCCGCCCGATTTTGATTTCCGACTGCGCGCGCGACTGGCGAATGATGCTGGTAGTGCTACGGTTCATTTCTGGCCACTAGCACGGCGAGCGCTTGCGTTCGCGGCAGTGTTGCTCGTGTTCGTGATGGGCGCGTTGATGGTGCGAAGCGTTTTAAATCGACCACAGGAAAACAAGCAGGTAGCGGCTACAGATCAGCACAACAACACGCCTGCGCCGCCGGCAGTCGCGCCAACACAAGAGCCCACTGTTGTGCTACCAACGGCAGAGTCGTCACCCGAAAGACGTCCGCAAGTAGTCAGGAACGAACGGCCATCGCGAGTCAAACGTCCACTCGTTGCGGAAGATTTCAGCGGCGAGCGTGCGCCGGTTTTTAACGGCCGCGAACCGGCGGGCACATTTGAAGTGATGTCACTCGATTCATCGCTGCAATCGTTCAAAGTCTCGCTCGATGACGGCCGCGGGAATGCGCGAACGATTTCCGTTCCGTCGATCAGCTTTGGTTCACAACGCATGCTGCAACCTGTAAATCAGTATGCTTCGAAACGGGATTGGTAAAACAGGCATCGAACCGGAAGTATTAAAGATGACTGTCAGAAGAGTAATACAACTTGCGACGCTCGGAAGCGCACTGCTATGCGGTGCAGTTGTGTTGGCACAAACTCCCGCGCCATCGCCAAAGAAAGCGGCGCCGCCGCTCAAAGCGTCACGAACGACCTCGGCGCCGCAAGTCGTAACGATTATTCACCGCTTGAACGGACTGAAGATGTTTCGTCTGCTGCTGCGATCCGAACAGCAGGTGCAGGCAATTGAAAATGTTGATTCGGCGTTCAGTCTGATGGACGACGTCCACACGAACGTCATCGCTGGTCTTGCGATGGACGACGGCGAAACAATCGCTGCGTGGCTGCCGGAAGCTGAGGTAGAGCTTAACGCGCCTTTCCCGTCTGTCGAACCGGCCGGGTCGCGTGAGCTGAAGCCGCCGAGTGGTCCGGTGGCGGCGTTTCCGCGAATGCGCAACGGCTTCTTCAAGCCTGACATTACCGTTATTGGACCAGAAGGAAAACGAGTCGCCGCGAAGTACATCGGGTTCGATGCTGTGACGGGACTATCGATCCTTCGACTCACGGAGAAAAATGTAGTTCCAGCCAGTGAGATCAAAGCCGAACCGGTAAATTTGGGTGAGGCAGTTTTATTGTACAGCCCGGAACCGGTCTCGAAGGGAGTGGGCCTGTATGCGCGCATAGCTACGCTCGAGGGTCGCATTCAGGATGTTGTTGCGGCTCCGTCCGGCGGAATCGCGCGACTGAAAGTCACGGCGCCAAAACTCTCACGCGCGAATATCGGCGGCGTTGCGACCAATGAAGCCGGAGACACGATCGGCATCGTTGATGGATTGGAAGGAAACGAAGCGAGCATCCTGCCCGCGGCCTTGATTAAACGCGCGGCGCAGCGTGTGTTGGAACAGCAATCGAGCGTGCCGCGTCCGTGGCTCGGCGTCAAAGGCGAGGCCGTTGCAGAACTGAAACTCGATCAGATCCTGAATCATGGTTGGGAAATGCAAAGGGCCGCCGCACTTGCGGGAAACCATCGCGGCATAATGCTCACGTCGATCGTGCCCGACAGTCCGGCGGCGATGGCGGCGTTGCGCGCGGGCGACGTGATCCTGAAAGTCGACGACAAAGACATTGCAACGGCGCAGGACTTTACCTGGTGGCTCGAGCAGGCTGGTCCAAGCAGTTCGGTGGAGTTCACCGTCGCGCGTCCCGACAAAG
>DATEWS010000513.1:0-5681 GCA_035257785.1 Pyrinomonadaceae bacterium | reverse complement strand
GAATTGCAGGTGATGTAGTCGTGTATGCAAACGAAGACGAAGCCTGACGAGATCGAATCGTTTCTTTCCGATGCCAGCTTTATTCGCGAAGGACACGCGGATCGAGTCGTGTTGCCTGAGAGTGTTGAAGAGGTGTCGGAGATGCTTGCGAACGCCAATCGCGATCGTGTAGCGGTGACAATCTCCGGCGCTGGAACGGGAACAGTTGGCGGGCGCGTTGCGTTCGGTGGAATCGTACTGGCAACGGATAAATTAAACCGCATCAAGCAAATCGTTGAAGAAGAGCAAGGCGGGTTTGCGATCGTCGAAGCGGGAGTGATCCTGTCGGATCTACAGCGTGCGGTGGACCATGAGGGTTTGCTTTATCCACCTGATCCAACCGAGCGCGGCTGTTTTATCGGCGGCAATGTCGCAACTAACGCTTCCGGGGCACGCACATTCAAATATGGACCAACGCGCAACTACATCAGACGATTGAAAGTCGTGCTAGCTGCGGGCGAAGTGCTCGATTTGCGACGCGGCGATGTGCGAGCTGATGCGCAGGGCAGAATTCGTCTCGGCGAGTCGATCGAAGTGCATTTGCCGCGTTACCGCATGCCGGCCACGCGCAAGAATGCGACTGGTTATTTTGTTGCGCCGGAGATGGACGCGGTTGATCTATTTATCGGCAGCGAGGGCACGCTCGGCGTTATTTGTGAAATCGAAGTGAAGTTATTGGCAAAGCCCAAAGGGTTGCTGAGTGGCGTCGTGTTTTTCGCGGACGAGGCGGACGTGCTCGCGTTAGTGCGCGAGGTCCGGGCGCATGTCGATGCTCGTGCGATCGAGTTTTTCGATGAGGAGTCGTTGAGATTTTTGCGTGAAAAATATCCGATGTTACCGGCCGAGGCTGTCGCGGCGATATTTTTTGAGCACGAGACGACTGCCAAAACTGAAGATGCTGTGATGAACCAATGGCTTGCGTTGTTGGACCAGCACCACGCACTTGCCGACTCGTGGTTTGCGACGAACGAACAGGACCAGGCGAAGTTACGCGAGTTTCGTCATCAGCTCCCGGTGCTGATGAACGAATGGTTCGCGCATTACCGGCAGCGCAAGGTCTCAACCGACATGTCTGTCCCGGACGATGCCTTCCCGGGGCTGTTTCATTTATATAAGACGACGCTGCGGTCGAGCGGCCTGCGCTACACGATCTTCGGACACATCGGAGACAATCACGTTCATGTAAATATCCTGCCGCGCGACGAAACAGACGCCGCCCGCGCCCGAGAGTTGTATGTACAGTTTCTGAAACACGTCGCGTCGGTCGGCGGCACCCTCTCCGCCGAGCACGGCGTCGGAAAACTCAAACGCGAGTATCTACGCTTGTTCTACACTGACGATCAACTTCGCGAAATGGCGGCGTTGAAGAAGGCATTTGATCCAAACGGTATATTAGGAAGAGGTAATATTATCTCGGAAGAGTTACTTGAAAACTGAAGAAAGGAAAACCGTAGCATGTTCACCCATGTTAACGTCCTCACAAAAGAGATTGTAGGTGCGGCCATTGAGGTTCATCGCCATCTTGGACCAGGATTACTTGAGTCCGCTTATCAGCAATGCCTTGCGAGGGAGTTGCAGCTCAAGAACATTCCTTATCAATACGAATGGCCTTTCCCGCTGGATTACAAGGGCTTGCGACTGAAGTGTGGATATCGTGTTGATCTTTTGGTTGCGGATGCGGTCGTTGTCGAGACGAAGTCGATCGAAGCGATTGCTCCGGTGCATGAGGCGCAGTTGTTAACATACATGCGTCTAGGTGGCTGGAAGGTTGGTTTGCTCATAAACTTTAATGTTTTAGTCCTTAAAAACGGGATACGCAGAAAGGTCTTAGGACTGGAAGAATAATCTCTGCGGCCCTCTGTGTATCTCTGCGATCTCTGCGTTCCAAGGCGCCTATAAAACGCAGAGGACGCAGAGATCCGCAGAGGGCCGCAGAGAAAAACATATGCTTCGTTTTACTACAGCCGGAGAATCACACGGACGATCGCTGGTCGCGATTGTCGAGGGTTTGCCTGCCGGATTGCCTGTCGACCAGAGCGTGATCGATAACGAATTGCGTCGCCGCCAGCTTGGCTACGGACGCGGCGGGCGCATGAAGATCGAGCGCGACCATGCTGAAATTCTCACCGGCGTCAGACATGGCCTCACGCTCGGATCGCCGCTCACCTTATTGATCGAAAACAAAGATTGGCCCAACTGGACCGACGTCATGGCTTCGGAGCCACGTGACATCGCGCCAGAAAAGTCGCGTCGCCTCAAACGCCCGCGCCCCGGTCACGCCGATCTGCCAGGCGGTTTGAAGTATGACGTACGGGATCTGCGTAACATCCTCGAACGTGCTTCAGCTCGCGAAACTACAGCGCGTGTCGCAAGCGGCGCACTCGCGAAACAGTTGTTATCAGTGTTCGGCGTCGAGATCCGCAGTCACGTCATTCAACTCGGCGGCATTCCCGATGCGCCACTCGAGTTGAGTTGGGAAGAGATCGCTGCGATCGATGACGACGCACCTCTGCACTGCGCCGACAACGACGCACAGCAGCGAATGATCGAACTGATCGACGAAACGCGAAAACAGGGCGACACGCTCGGCGGCGTTTTCGAAGTCGTGGCGCACGGAGTGGTGCCGGGTCTCGGCTCGCACACCTCCTGGGATCTCAAGCTCGATGGACTCCTGGCACAGGCAGTCATGTCGATACCGGCAGTGAAGGCGGTGGCGATCGGAGCGGGAGCGGAGGCGAGCAGCTTGCCCGGTTCCGAAGTACACGACGAGATTGCTTACAACACTGAGACGCGCGAGTTTATTCGCGAAACGAATCGCGCGGGCGGTCTTGAAGGCGGTATCACCAACGGCGAACAGATTCGTGTCCGTGGTCATCTAAAACCGCTTTCGACGCTGCGCCGCGCGTTGCGTTCAGTTGATATCGACACGAAGGAAGAAGAAGCGGCGGCGTTCGAACGTTCAGATGTGACGGCCGTTCCGGCGGCGGGAGTCATCGGCGAATCGATGGTTGCACTGGTGCTCGCGGGCGCGATGCGGGAGAAGTTTGGCGGCGACAGTCTCGGCGAGATGAAGCGGAACTTCGAAGGGTATCGCGAGCAGTTAAGAGGCTATTAGCCACAAAAACAGCAATATCGTAGAATCAACTCATGGCATTACTGGAAATAGTTAAGTGGCCGGCGCCGGTGCTCGATACACCTGCTGATCCGGTGACGGAGTTTGACGCGGATCTCGCCAAGCTCGTCAGCAACATGTTTGAGACGATGTATGCCGCGCCCGGTGTGGGTCTCGCGGCGGTGCAGGTGGGAGTTCCGAAGAGACTGTTTGTGATGGACTGTTCGGGTGGCAAGGATCCAAAACAGCGTATGGTATTAATCAACCCGGAAGTCCTGCGCGTTGAAGGTAATCAGAACGGCGACGAAGGTTGTTTATCGTTTCCGGGAATTTTTACGCCGGTCGAGCGAAGCCTGCGAGCGATCGTGCGCGCGCAGGATGTTAAAGGTGAGTGGTTCGAACTCGACGGCATGGAACTGACCGCGCGCTGCATGTTGCATGAAACGGATCATTGCGACGGCATCGTTTTTCTCGACAAGATGAGCGCCCTCAAACGCGAGCTCGTAAAACGCAAGATTAAGAAGCTGCAAAAAGCAGGCAAGTGGGACTAATGTGAGCCGCAGATAAACGCGGATTTTCGCGGGTCAAGCCGCGAAAATCCGCGTTTATCTGCGGCTCAAAACAGGAGCGATCATGACCTCAGAATTTCGTAACGAACCGTTTACAGATTTCACTAAAGAAGAGAACGCGCAGGCGATGCGCGATGCGATTAAGAAGGTCTCACGTGAGCTTGGACGCGAGTATCCGCTCGTCATCGGCGGTGAACGCATCACGACAGGCGAGATACTCGAAAGTATCAATCCTGCTAATCGCACGCAGGTAGTCGGACGGTTTAATAAGGCCACTAAAGAGCTCGCGAATCGTGCAGTCGAAGAAGCTGCGAAGGCTTTCGAGACGTGGAAAAACACCTCTGCAACCCAACGCGCGGAGTTGTTGTTTCGTGTTGCCGCAATCATGCGCGAACGTAAGCACGAGTTGTCAGCGTGGATGATCCACGAAGTGGCGAAGACGTGGCCCGAAGCGGACGGTGACACTGCCGAAGCGATCGACTTCTGCGAGTTCTACGGTCGCGAGATGCTGCGTTACGCAGGCGATCAGTCACTCGTTCACATTCCGGGCGAACACAACCAGCTTGAATACGTGCCGCTCGGTGTGGGCGCAGTGATTCCACCGTGGAACTTTCCGCTCGCGATCATGGCCGGAATGACGGTCGCTTCGGTCGTCACTGGCAACACGGTCGTGCTGAAGCCTTCCTCGGATTCGCCGACGATCGCGTTCAAGTTTTTCGAGATCCTGGAAGAAGCAGGAATGCCGCCCGGAGTTGTTAACTTCATGACCGGCTCTGGTGCGGAGGTCGGCGACGTCGTGGTGGACCACCCCAAGACTCGTTACGTTGCGTTTACCGGGTCGAAAGAGATCGGACTGCGAGTCAACGAGCGTGCGGCCAAAGTTCACGAAGGCCAGATCTGGATCAAACGCGTGGTGGCTGAGATGGGCGGCAAAGACGCGATCATTGTTGCCGATGACGCCGATCTCGAAGAGGCTGCGACGGGTGTGGTGCAGTCGGCGTTTGGATTTCAGGGTCAAAAGTGTTCGGCGTGCTCACGTGCGATCATTGACGCGCGAGTTTACGACACGATGGTTGACAAGATCGTTGACCGCACCGCGAAGCTCAAGCTTGCCGATCCTACTGATCAAGCGACGAACATGAGCGCCGTGATCAATGAGAAAGCGTTCAAGACGATCAACTCGTACATCGAAAAAGGAAAGAGCGAAGGCGGCCGCGTTGTGATCGGCGGTGGCTCCGATGGGGAGCAGGGCTTTTTCATCGAACCGACGGTGATCGCTGATGTCAAACCCGGTGCGACGATCGAGCAGCAGGAGATCTTTGGACCAGTGCTCGCAGTGATCAAGGCCGAGAACTACGACGATGCGCTCAAGATCGCGAACGATACTGAGTTTGGGTTGACGGGCGCGGTTTACAGCACTGACGAAGCGAAACTCGATCGCGCGCGCCGCGAGTTTCACGTCGGCAATCTCTATCTGAATCGTAAGTGCACCGGCGCCCTCGTCGGCGTGCATCCGTTTGGTGGATTCAACATGTCAGGGACTGACTCGAAGGCCGGCGGTCGCGATTACCTGCTGCTGTTCTTGCAGGCGAAGGTCGCGTCGGAAAGAGTTGGCGCGACGACGAGGCGAGCCGAAGCCGGCACGGCCACGGATTAAACGGATAAAAATCCGGATCTGATCCGTGTTATCCGTGGTTAATAAAACATGAGAATTGTCTTCATGGGCACACCTCAGGCCGCGGTGCCTACACTGCGTCAATGCCTAGCGGATGGCCATCAAGTCGTTGCGGTGTGGACGCAGCCGGACAAACCTTCGGGACGGGGAAACAAGATCGCGTTCTCGCCAGTCAAAGAGTTTGCTCTTGCTCACGCCCTCAACGTGATCCAGCCCGCGCGGATCAAGAACGAAGAAGCGAAACAGTTGTTTGCGTCACATGATGCGGATGTGGCGGTGGTGGTCG
>DATEWS010000512.1:0-2812 GCA_035257785.1 Pyrinomonadaceae bacterium | reverse complement strand
TGCGCCTTTGCGGCTTTGCTTTGCGCCTTTGCGTGAAATCTTCTTTGCGGTAAACTTCCATCTCTGCGCGCCCGATCTAAAAGCCACATCTTAGGAGGCCCCCTAATGTTTCGAAGACGCCTGAATTGTCTTCCCCTGCTGCTCGTCCTGGCGTTTGCTTTCTCGCTCGCTGCCCAAACCGCACGTCATCCGCTTCGACTCGACGATCTGACTCGCCTTCGCAACGTCGGCGATCCGCAGATCTCGCCCGACGGCAAATGGGTCGCTTACGTTGTCGGCACCACTGACGCGAAGGAAGACAAATCCAACTCGCATATCTGGATGGTGAACATCGACGGCACCAACGATCGACAAATCACATTCAGCAACGAGAGCGAGAATTCGCCACGCTTCAGCCCGGACGGCAAGTATCTGTCGTTCACTTCATCACGACCGGGCAAAGCGCGCGGCAACCAGGTTTGGCTACTCGACCGCAACGGCGGCGAAGCGATGCAGCTCACCGAGCTCAAGGGACGTTTACAGGGCCACGAATGGTCTCCTGACTCGAAGCGTTTGGCACTCGTAGTTGGCGATCCTGATCCGGAAGCCGACCCTGCTCCATCACCACAACCCGGCGCGACACCGCGCGTTCCCAAGCCGATCGTCATCGATCGTTACAGATATAAACAGGACGGCGCGGGCTATCTTTTGAGCGGTCGTCATAGTTACATCTATCTCTACGACATCGCCACGAAGAAACTCGACCGGCTCACGAAGAGCAAATGGGACGAAGGTTCGCCAGTTTGGTCGCCGGACGGCACACGCATCGCGTTTGTGAGTAATCATTCAGACGATCCCGATCGCGATCCGTCGGCGCGACTGTACGTCGCGGACGCGGCGCCAGGCGCTACCGAAAAACAGCTCACGCCCGACGCAATACGCGCCAGCCGTGGGCGGCCGGAGTGGAGTCCTAATTCGAAATGGATTGCGTTCATCGAGGGGGATGAAAAACAGTATGGCGCTTACAACATGGACCATCTCTCGCTCGTTGCTGCAGACGGCAGCAGCGCGCCGGCGCGTCTGAAAGCCGCCGAGGATCTCGATCGCGGCGTCTCTTCACCTCGTTTCACAGCCGACGGCAAGTCGATTCTGTTTCTCGTGGCTGACGATCGCTCCGTTTATCCAGTGAAGGCGAATTTGTCGGGCGGCGCTGCGCAGCGTTTGCTGTCGCCTCCGGTTGTGATTGGCAATTGGGACTTCGAGGCCGGAAAGGTAGTCGCGATCTCCGGCAACGATAACAAGCCGGGCGAGATCTACGTTTGGGAGGAAAAATCGCTTCGTCAACTCACGCACCAGAACGACGCGCTCATGGCGGAGTTGGACCTCGGAATGACTGAAGAGGTCGGGTTCAAGAGCAAAGACGGCACGCAGGTAAATGGACTCTTGACCTATCCCGTCGGTTACGTCAAAGGCACGAAGGTACCGCTGTTGTTGCGCATTCACGGTGGTCCAAACGGACAGGACCAACATTCATTCAGCACTGAACGCCAGGTGTTCGCTGCGAATGGTTACGCAGTGCTCGCCGTCAACTATCGCGGCAGTTCGGGTCGTGGGCAAAAGTTCTCGCGTTCAATCTTTGCTGACTGGGGCAATTACGAAGTTCAGGATCTACTCGCGGGAGTCGATCACGTCGTGAAAATGGGAGTCGCGGATCCGGATCGACTCGGCGTCGGCGGTTGGAGTTATGGCGGCATCCTGACTGACTACCTGATCGCGAGTGATACTCGTTTCAAAGCCGCGACGAGCGGCGCGGGTACTGCGTTCACCGTCGCGTTCTACGGCACGGACCAGTACATCATTCAATACGACTACGAGATTGGACCACCATGGAATCCGAAGGCCTGGGAGACGTACGTGAAGATCTCGTATCCGTTCCTGCACGCGGATCGTATTCAAACGCCGACGCTCTTCCTCGGCGGCGAACGGGATTTCAACGTTCCGGTTCAGGGCAGTCAGCAGATGTACCAGGCGCTGCGCAGTCTCGGAATCGACACGCAGCTCATCATCTATCCGAACGAGAACCACGGCATTCAAAGGCCGAGTTATCAACGCGATCGTTGGGAACGCTATCTCGCGTGGTATGACAAATACGTGAAGAAAGCTGCTGCTCCGTCAACGACTACCGCTGCGAAGTGATGGATTGATATAGTCGTCGCATGCGTCTTTTTGCGACGTCGGATTTACATACTGACTACAAAGAAAACTTTCGCTGGCTCCAGGAAATTTCAGACAGCGACTATCGCAACGATGCACTGATTGTCGCGGGTGATATCTCCGATCGGTTCGAGATCATCCGCGACACGCTTCAACTACTCCGCTCCAAATTTCGCCATTTACTCTTCACGCCTGGCAATCACGAACTCTGGGTGCGCGGCGTCGATTACGACTCGATCGAGAAGCTGCAACGCGTCCTTCAACTCTGCGCCGATCTCAACGTAATCACGAATCCGGTGCGGTTCGATGACTACTGGGTAGTGCCGCTATTCTCGTGGTATGACGGCGTTTTTGATCCGGCGCGTCCGCGGTGGGCGGATTTTCATTTCTGCAAATGGCCTTCGAATGTGGCTTCACTGCCCGATTACTTTCTGAACCTGAACAAGCCGCGTTTGAAAACGTACGACGCACCCGTCATTACCTTTTCACACTTCCTGCCCCGCGAGGATTTGCTGCCACCGAAGGAGTATCTAAGAATCGATTGGCTCGGCACTGTCTCCGTCTGCGCGGCGCTGGATAGTCAAATCAGACAGCTTCGCTCGACCGTTCACGTCTGCGG
>DATEWS010000511.1:0-3670 GCA_035257785.1 Pyrinomonadaceae bacterium | reverse complement strand
GTTCGTGTCGCTTCCGGTTGACGTGCGCGGCATCAAGACCGAGAGACTCAGCCAGGACCAACTCGTAGCGATTGCTTCGCCACGACATAAATTGTCCAAACAAAAAACGATCAGCGCCTACACACTCGCCGGCGAGCGTTTGATTCTCGGAGAACGCGGCGGCAACACGCGTCGTTTGATCGATCAGTTTTTTGCGCAAGCCGGAGTGACGCTGCACGTCGCGATGGAGCTCAGTCGCCAGCAGGCCATCAAACGAATGGTTGAGGAAGACATGGGCGTTGGTATCGTGCCGTTACAATCAGTGAAAGAAGAAGTTGATAAAGGACGGTTGATACGCTGGTGGATCGAGGGCGCGCAGATCAATTGGGAGCTCGGCATCGCGCAGTTGAGTAACGGTTACGACTCACCGATCATGCAGAAGTTCGTCTCGTTGGCCCACAAGAATTTCGGCGACTCGACGCCAAAGACGAAGAAGTCGAGCCACAGATTACACAGATAATTTGCGGATTAATTGATCGATGTCTTCTTCGTTGTTGAAGAAGTCAGTGGCGACGCGAAAGCCCTGCGGCTTTTCAGTGACAAAGATTTTTTGTGATGCGAGTTTGTTAACGACTTCGGCGGGATTGTCGGCGGCCACAAGCGTTTCCGCTGATCGAAACCTCTCGTCCTCAAGCGGCGACAAAACTCTCCAGCCAATCTCATTCAATCTCATCGTCAACGTGCGATTGAGTTCGAGCGCGCGCGCTTCGATGTTCGTCGTGCGGATCGACTGCATCAACTCGATCGACGCACCCAACGAAAAAATTCCCGCGAAATGAGGACAGCCGATCTCGGCCCGCGCAGAAACGTCGTGGCGCAGGTGAACTTCGTCGTTTCTGGTCGCATAAGGATCCTGGACGCTGAGCCAACCGATCGTTCGTTGCCACGATCTCTCCTGGAGTTCCCTACTGATGTAGACGAACCCGGAACCATAACCTGACAGCATCCACTTGTGACCGGTCGAACACAGCGCATCGATCTTCATGCGCTTCACGTCGATATCGAAAACACCCGCCGCCTGGCTCGCGTTGATTACAAGCGCGTGAGCGCCCTTGATACTCGCAAGCTCCTCCAGATCGGATCTGAAACCATTCGAAAACTGCACATAGCTCAACGACAAAATGCCAGTGCGCGTATTCATCGCCGCGCGCAAATCATCGGCCCTGACGACGCCACTTACTGGCTTAACTAAGTGCACCGGAATGCGCCTGTGCATCCATGGAATGGTCGTCACTGGAAACTCGAGGTCGCACGAAATCACCTCGCCATGTTTTTCGAGTGCATCGACGATCAGGTTCATGCCGCTCGACGTGTTGGTGGTGAATCCGATCTCGTCGGGTTCGGCATTTATGAAAGCGGCAACGCGGGCGCGCTCCTCTTCGCGACGCGCAAGCCAGCGATCCCAGTGAACGTCGCCGTCGTCCCTCATCTGCTCGTAGTAAGTTGAACCTGCTTTTGCAGTCGATTCAGCGAGCGGCCCGGCCGCGGCTGTGTTGAGATAAACGCTGCTCGTGGTGACGGGGAACTTCGCGCGAACTTGAGCCCAGTTGACCATTAGATCGATTCCTTGTACGTCTCGAGGTTCTGCTGGATCTTTTGCAATAGCTGCGACTTGAGTGTGGTTGAACTGAGTTTTTCAGCCGGTACTGGTTGCCACTTTCCGGGGATCAAAACCTGTGAATCGATGAAGGCGTCGAGCGCTTCCTGTAAGCCGTCGATTCGCATCTTGCCTTTCATCGCAATGACCTCCTCGATGATCCACGTGACCGCGTCGCCGGTGATGCGATGCCGGTGATTGATCACTGCCGAGCGTTCCTGAAGTGTCTTCAGTATCAGGTCGAATGGACCACCGAGCGCAGCAACGAGCCGCAGGTAACATTCCTGAAAGTCTTTAACGTTTGCGGACGTTGCCGGTGTTGGCTTCAGATCGTTTTTGCGCGCGTACGATGCAGCCATGATACGGCAGAAGATGTCATCCGGCATGTACGCACTCGTGTCGTCAAAGCGACTCGTTGTTTGCGCGACGTAGTAAGCGGGCAGAAGTCGCAGCAGGTTGCGAATCAAGAAGACTGGATTGTGAGTAAATCCGTCGGGAAGTTTTTCGATGCCTTTACTGACTTTGCGGTCTTCGAAGTAACTCAACGAGCGATCGAAGTCTCTGACCTCTTTGCGCGCGTTCGTCATTAGATACTCGATCTGTTCCGGAGTGAAACCGATTCTCCAGAGCATTCGCTGATCTCGTTCGTTTGCGAACGCTGCATCAAACACGCGCAGGCATTCGGCGCTTTTGAAACTGTTGAGAGTTTCTCTGGTGCCTGACTGGATGAAACCCATCACCTGCGCGAAGACCTGGACCAGCGTTCGCGCCCAGCCACGCTGTTCGGCGAGTGAAGCTGAATAGCGATCGACGTCTTTGAAGCGATACTTGTCATGCTTGGCCGCGAACTGGCGAATCGAGCCGTAGTCGAGCACTGCGCCACTCGCGAGCATGTTGTCGCCGTCCCACGAGAGCCAGTTGAAGATGTACTCCTCTTCGAGCAGTGCAGCGAGCTTGGCGTAGGAACGCGCGAAGTAGTCGAGTGCTTTCGTGTACCGTTCATTTCCTGTCGGCACTTCCCAAAAACCATTCTCGACTTCGCGATCGATGAAGTAATCGACTGAAGCTTTGAGCTCCGCGTGGCGTCGCTGTTTGAGATAGCGAAAGAGGTGAGCGGGCCGGATCAGGTTTGGCGCGCTACGCACGCCGATGGCGGTTGTATCCGGAAAACCGATGACGGCGAGACAGCGTTCGGTTGGAATTCCCTGCCGGTAAAAGATCTCCGACATCACAGCGCTGCCAAGCATCTCGTCGAGATCCGCAAGACCTGATGAATACCCGTAGCTGTTATCACCCGTTGCAACGCGGCCTTCGTCTGCATGCTGTGCGCCTGGACTCAAGATGGTGGCGCCGGTGCCGCGACTCGAGATATCGAACGTAAGTTTTTCAGTTTTGAGATAACCGTTCCAGATACTTCGACCGTCGCCCGACGTCTTGCCTTGCCGGCTGCGATGCTGGATCTGAAGATAACGCGTTGCCATGTACGGGTGAGGCTTGATCGTTTCAGGCGCGTACTTCTTGCCGCGTTCGATGTCGTACTCGTTGATGATCTGAAGAGAGAAAGTGTCGAGGATTACCTGTTCGAGTTCTTTGTTGATGCTTGATGGATGATCGGAGGGGATGAGTCCCATCTCTTTCGCGAGCGGGAAGTTGAAAAAGAGGACACGACCATGCGGGCGATAACGCGCCTGATAGTCGACGTAGCCATCAGGGCTCACGCTCCGCCAGGGATGTCTGCCGTCTACCTCTTTAAACTTCTCATACATATTCCGCAGTATGAGAATGGCAACTGAGGAAAGTTTGCCACAAAAAGGCACAGAAGGCACAAATAATTATTGGTCGAGGTCGAGCCTATCGAACGCTTCGTCAAATCGATCTTGATCACAGTGCAGGATATTAAGAAGATTTAGCTGGTCTGCTGCGCTTCTTGTTTGTGCCTCTTGTGCCTTTTTGTGGCTGTTTCGGTTTTGTAGTTTTTGGGGGCCTGAACCAGAGGGTTGTTAGGGGTGGGAGATCGATTTCGGAGCCGTTAAC
>DATEWS010000510.1:0-7582 GCA_035257785.1 Pyrinomonadaceae bacterium | reverse complement strand
CCCGCCGTTCTTCGCGCGTTACCAGATCTGCTGCGGCACTGCGGCGACTGACTTCGGTTCTCCGTTCGCAGGTGGCCAGATTCTTTATGAATTGGGCGCCAGCAACTCACCTTTCAGTTATGCCCCGAATCCAGCGCTTGCAGTTGGAATCGATCCGGCGACAGGCACGCCGCCGAATCGAACCGTTGAAGTCTACGGCGCTCTTCCGTCGACACCGGTGGCTTACGTGTATGCCTATTCGCTCGATATACAAGCCAAGTTGCCTTTTGATCTCGTCGGCACGATCGGTTACCAGGGCAGCTCGAGCCACAAGTTGATTCGTCTCGTTAATCAAAACCTCGTGCAACCGGTGATTCCGACAAATTTCTACGCCTTCGCAGTGTTTATTCCCACGCCCGACGTGAATGCAAACTTCAACGCGCTGAATGCACGACTGACACGTCGGTTCACTCGCGGTTTTCAGTTTGACGTTCTTTATCGTTTCGCCAAGAGTATCGACACGCTCTCCAACGAAGGTCCGGGAGCCGAAACCAATCAAACCTTCCCACAAGACTTACGCCAGGAACGTGGTCCATCCGACTACGACGTGCGACACAATCTAAACATTTCTGGATTGTGGGATTTGCCGTTATTCCGCAATCGGCGCGATTTCGTGGGCAAAGCTCTTGGTGGCTGGCAACTCGACGGCATAATGACGTGGCACACCGGTTTCCCCTGGACGCCACACACCGGACAGTGTGTGCGTTCGGCGAATTCCAACAACTTCGTCTGTCCTTCACGTCCAGCGCGATATTTCGGAGGGGCGCTTGATGACACCAGCAACGATGCCTTCATCAGACCGTTCGGAAACTTCCCGGGTGGTGGCTTGCAGTTTTTCGATGTAAACAATCCTAACGGTCAATTGCCGCCGGGCATCGGGCGCAATGCATTCCGTGGTCCAAGATATTTTGCTGTGGATATGAGTCTCGGTAAGCGCACTGGTCTGCCGTCGTTTTTTGGCGAGGGAGCGTTTCTCGAGGTCAAGGCGAATTTCTTCAATGCCTTCAACAACCTGAATCTTGCCCCATTGGAGTTCTTCTCGCCGACAGTTGAGCGGTTTGGACCGATGGGGATCGAGAGTAATCCTGATTTTGGTCGGGCGCAGAGTGCGCTGGCGGGACGAGTCGTGGAGTTCCAGGCACGATTCAATTTCTAAGGAAAACTAACCACAGATTACACAGATCGGGTTTCTGATCTGTGTAATCTGTGTACTCAATATGAAACAACGCATTCGTTGGGCAGCGTTACTGCTCGTTGTTCTCAGCTCTCTTTTCTTTTCAACTTCCCAAACACATTCGCAGCGAACCTCGAATGTCGAGCAACGAATTACTTCCCTGCTCTCGCAAATGACGCTCGCAGAGAAGCTGGGCCAACTCCAGCAACTCGATGGTGAAGCGAACGGAAACTTCCGTCCCGAACATCTCGATCTCATTCGCAAAGGACTGCTCGGCTCAACGCTAAACGTACGAGGCGCACAACGCACCAACCGGGTGCAACGTGTTGCGATGAACGAATCGCGTTTGAAAATTCCAGTGCTGTTTGGTTTCGACGTGATTCACGGTTATCGCACTATCTTTCCAATCCCGCTCGGCGAAGCCGCCAGTTTCGATCCTTCTTTAGCTGAGCGTTCGGCTGCCGTCGCCGCACAGGAAGCGAACAACGTCGGCCTGCGCTGGACGTTTGCGCCGATGGTTGACATCGCACGCGATCCGCGTTGGGGACGGATCACCGAAGGCGCGGGCGAAGATCCGTTCCTGGGTGCAGCGTTCGCGCGGGCACGTGTCCGCGGGTTTCAGGGGAATGATTACGGCGCGCCTGACAGGATTCTCGCGTGTGCCAAACACTGGGTCGCGTATGGCGCCGCTGAAGGTGGTCGCGACTACAACACCACCGATCTTTCCGAACAAACTCTGCGCGAGATCTACTTTCCGCCTTTCAAAGCCGCGATAGATGCCGGTGCCGGCACGTTGATGAGCTCATTCAACGCTATCAACGGCGTACCTGCGTCTGCGAATCACTTCACGCTTACGAAAGTCTTGCGTGACGAATGGAAGTTCGACGGCCTTGTCGTCAGTGATTACACCTCTGTCAAAGAGCTCATCAATCACGGCGTCGCTGCAAGCGAAGAAGACGCGGCGGCCGCGGCACTCAATGCAGGCGTCGACATGGAGATGGTGAGCCGCAGTTACAACACCTTCGGTCCAAAGCTGTTACAGGAAAAGAGACTATCGATGGCCACCATCGACGAAGCAGTGCGACGCATACTGCGCATCAAGTTTCGTCTCGGACTGTTTGATCGTCCCTACACCGATGAAGCACGCGAAGCAAACGCACTACTGCGACCGCAGAGCATTCGACTCGCGCGTGAGATCGCCGGACGTTCCGCAGTGCTTTTGAA
Source organism: Pyrinomonadaceae bacterium (assembly GCA_035257785.1). GTDB lineage: Bacteria > Acidobacteriota > Blastocatellia > Pyrinomonadales > Pyrinomonadaceae > PSRF01. The sequence goes on along the minus strand of DATEWS010000510.1, from coordinate 5,145 downwards.
AAACGAGCGTGAGACTCTGCCGCTCAAGAAGAATCTCGGCTCCATCGCCGTTATTGGACCGCTCGCAGACGATCGTCGCGCGCCGCTCGGTTGGTGGGCCGGCGATGGTAAAGAAGAAAATACCGTTACGCCACTGGCGGGCATCAAGGCGAAGGTATCTCCACAAACGAGGGTTTTGTACGCGAAAGGCTGTGACGTTGTTGGTGAGTCGACGGCAGGCATTCAGGAGGCTGTTAACCTTGCGACAACTTCTGACGTAGCAGTTGTATTTGTCGGTGAGTCTCACGAAATGGTTGGCGAAGCTGCTTCGCGTGCGTCTCTCGATTTGCCGGGCCGTCAGTTGGAACTCGTCCAGGCGGTGGTTACGACTGGCAAGCCGACGATCGTAGTTCTTGTGAACGGCCGACCTTTGTCGATCGGGTGGATCGTCGATAAGGTTCCAGCGATTCTCGAGTCGTGGATGGGCGGCACTGAATCCGGAAACGCGATTGCTGATATTTTGTTTGGCGACGTGAATCCGGGCGCGAAACTGCCCGTGACTTTTCCGCGCACTGTCGGGCAAGTGCCGATCTACTACAATCACATGAACACTGGTCGCCCGCCGGAAGCTGAGAATCGTTACACGTCGAAGTATTATGACACGCCATGGACGCCGCTCTTTCCGTTTGGTTATGGATTGAGTTATACGACGTTCAAGATCTCGAACCTGCAACTCAGCGCGCCACGGATCAACGCGAATGGAAAGTTGTCCGTGAGTGTCGAAGTGGAAAACACTGGTCGCCGAGCGGGTGATGAAGTGGTCCAACTCTACATTCGCGATGTCGTAGCGTCCATGACGAGGCCGGTTAAGGAGTTGAAAGGTTTTCAGCGCGTGACGTTGCAGCCGGGCGAGAAGCGACGCGTGGAGTTTGTATTGGGCGCGGAACATCTCGGATTTTGGAATCGTGAGATGCGTTATGTGGTCGAGCCCGGCGAGTTTCGCGTGATGGTTGGCGCCAACTCTGCCGACGTAATCGAAGCCAAGTTCGACGTCAATTAAATACATGCCACAAAAAAGCACAAAAGGCACAAAAAAGATTATTTGTGCTTTATGTGCCTTTTTGTGGCTAATTTTTCCTCATCAGGTTGCGGCGCAATCCTTCATCGACGATCTACAGCACCGCTCGTTCCGTTACTTCTGGGAACAAGCTGATCCGCAAACGGGTCTTGTGCCTGATCGCGCTCGCATCGATGGCTCGTCACTCCCCGCGAGTCACGCAAACGTCGCCAGCATTGCCGCTACGGGATTCGGTCTCACTTCACTATGCATCGCAGCCGATCGGAATTGGATCGACAGATCTCAGGCACTCGAACGTACGCGCAGTACTCTTCGCTTTTTTGACGCGCGCGCATTTCAACAACGTGGATGGTTCTATCATTGGATTGATTCCAAAACCGGTGAAAGACGTTGGAACAGTGAAGTTTCTTCAATCGACACCGCGTTGTTGCTCGCCGGCGTGCTCACTGTACGACAGTGCTTTCGCGACGATCGCGAGATCGTTAACCTCGCCGGCCGGATTTATCGGCGGGTTGACTTTCGCTGGATGCTCAACGGTCATCCGTTGCTCTTGTCGCACGGCTGGAAGCCTGAATCAGGTTTTCTGAAGGCGCGTTGGGACACTTACAGCGAAGACACGATACTTTACCTGCTCGCGATCGCATCGCCGACGTACCCGATCTCACCCTCGTCATGGTACGCGCTCTGGCGCGATCGTTATCGCTACGAAGGTCACAGCTATTTCACGACCATCGGTGTGCCGTTGTTTATGCACCAGTACGCGCACGCGTGGATCGACTACCGCAACCGGCGCGAAAACAGAGGCGACCGTATCGACTACTTTCAAAACTCCGTCGCTGCCACACTCGCGCACCGGGCGTTTTGCATGAACCTGTCGTACGACTTCCCGGCGTATGGACCAGACGTCTGGGGCATTACCGCGTCAGACAGTGCGAAAGGTTATCTCGCATGGGGTGGTCCACCGCGCGATCCGGACATTGATGGTACGATCGTTCCATCTGCCGCCGGTGGCTCACTGATGTTCACTCCTGAACTCGCAACCAAGGCGCTGCAAACGATGCGCGAAAAGTACGGTGACAAGATCTACGGCCAGTATGGTTTCGTGGACGCGTTCAATCCCAAGGTCGGCTGGATCGATACTGATGTCATCGGCATCAACGCCGGCATAATTCTTTTGAGCGCCGAGAACATGCGCAGCGGCAACGTCTGGCGCTGGTTCATGCAAAATCGCGAAATGCCCCTCGCGCTGGAGAAAGTTGGGGTTCTAAAATACGCGTCGAAGGAGGTGCGTTATGGCAAAAGTAAAAGTAAACGACATAACGATGAACTACGAGCAGCAGGGATCAGGTGAGCCGCTGATTCTGATTCCCTTCCTCGCGGCGGACAATGCCTGCTACGCGTTCCAGGTTGCGGAGTATGCCAAACACTTCACCTGCATCTCGATTGATCCGAGAGGAGCGGGCGAGACTGACAAACCCGACAGCGCTTATACCATCGAGCTCATGGCTGACGACGTCAGTGGTCTGATGCAGGCGATTGGTGTCGAGCGAGCGCACATCTCAGGACTCTCGCTCGGAGGCGCGATTGGCATGTGGCTGGCCGCGAAGTATCCGGAGAAAGTGAAATCGCTGTCGGTGCACAGCGGTTGGAGCAAGTCGGACGTGTTTCTAAAGACGGTGGTTGAGAGCTGGCTGCTATTGTTGAAAGGGACTGGCAGTGTGCCTGAGTTGATAATCAACGGAATTTTCCCGTGGTGCTTTACGCCTGAGCTCTACGTGAGCAAGCCTGATTACATCGAATCGCTGGCGGGCTTTGTTCGCACGCGTCCGGTGCAGCCGGTCGGAGCGTTCCAACATCAGGCCGAGGCTGTGATGGCTCACGACATTGAGTCACAGTTGAGGAACATCAAAGCCCCTACCCAGATCACCTTCGGTCGTCACGATCAAGTAACCTCAACCCGCTTCGCCGCCACGATGAAGGAGAACATTCGCGACTCCGAGCTGTTTATTTTCGAAGACTGCTCCCACGCCCCTATCTACGAGAACGTCGCCGGCTTCAACCAACGCACACTGGAGTTTTTGCAGCGGCATTAAGTAGTTCCTCTTGCAGGGCGAGATTGTTCTTGACGATGATCTGATTGTCTTTCATACTTCTGCCATGAAGAAACCAAAGACAACCAAAGCTAAAACTGAGCGTCCTCCCCGCGTTCATCTCACAAAAGAGGAAGTCTTAAAGCGAATGAAAACGTTTTCTGAACGAAAGGAGCGGTTCCTTGCCACTGCTCGAACGGGTAAGAGTTGAAGTCTATCTTCCGGATCCTTCCATAGCTGAATACGACAATTTACTGAAGTCCTTTGAAGCGGAATTCACGTACGCCTTCGGTGGCTGTACAGTTTTGCGAGGCCTTGAAGGATGCTACCTCTCGCAATTCGGCCACCGCATTCACGACAGGATCAATGTAATCTATTCGGATATTCCTTTGGCCTTGTCAATCGAGACAGCCGCAGTAGCTGGATACGTGAGAGAAGTGAAACGTGCAGCCACTGAAGCATTAGCAGAAGAAGTTGTTATGGTTGCAGTTGCGCAGATCTATCATTCAGTTTAGGTATTTCAGAGTCCACGAAAGGTTGTCTCGGTTGGGCCATGACTCGATTAACTCTCCTTCTGATCCTTGCCCTCTCCGCGCAGGTACATGCACAATCCCGCAAGTTGGTTATTGCTGAGGCGCCGAAGTCTGCCACGGTAGAAGGTTATGAGCGCGGACACTGCGTTGCGCTGCGCAATCGCATTCGCGTTTGCAAGGTGCTGTCGGAATCCGATGCTCTTTTCTTAATCGAGAAGGATGGTAAAACGCTCGGCACGTGGGGCGCCAATACTTACCTCGGTGAAACTGACGACTTCAAGGTCATGCACGGCGATCTGGACGAGGATCGAGAGCCGGAACTGATCATCGCCAATCGTGACTCGACCAGCGTCGGAATAGGTGTGAGCGTTTGGACCATCGCGATTTTTCCTGACACTGACTTTCGCAGCTTTCAGCCACCGTTGACTTTCAGCGTTAAGGAATTTGGAACGCATGGAACCTTGGTCGCAACCCGCGCACGGCTCAACCTACTTACAACAGACTGGGTCTGGGGCGAAGATCCGAAAGGAAAACGAGGCCAGGGACTATACCTCGTGGGCCAATGGTGGCGTTATCAGCACGGCGAGTTGACGCCGTGCCGTCGAGGCATAGTCGCGCGGCGTTATCTGTTAAGCTTCGAACGCGAGCGCTGGGATACGATAGAATCTCATCGAATCCCTTATCAATGGCTGAATAATCGGCGTGCTGAATTTGTATCAACTGACTTCATCACCGGACCAACTATTACCGGTATGCGCGGCGTGATCGAGTCAGTTTCATCAAGTGACGAAAACAGTCCTTATCGCGTCGTGAAGATCATGTTCAAGCCGGACACTGATAAAGCGTCAGAGTTTATTTATCCAAACGAGGATGATAATGGACCGTTTGTTGACAGGTACGTTGGCGATGCAGCAACGGGAAAAATCTATCCGGCTCATTATCTGCCATCCGATGCTGCGAAGTGGCTGACTGGCCGGCGCGCAACGCTGCGCACATACAAAGAAAACAAGACTGAAGTTCTATGGCTCGAACCGCAAAGAGGTGACAAATGATCAAGAAAACCTTCTGGACGTTAACGTTGATCACTATCGCTGTTCTTCAACTCCCCGGAACACAGATCGCTTATTCGCAGGGTGGCCGCGCGTTCACGCCGGAAGATCGAGCCAAGCGAATAGCGCTGGAGAATGAATTACAGTCGATCGCGATCGTCGAACGCAAACTAATGATCCCGATGCGCGACGGGACGCGAATCGCCACTGACGTCTATCGTCCAAAAGACACGTCGAAGAAATATGCCACCATCTTTGTCCGCACGCCTTACAACTTTAACTTCTGGGACATCCGCAACGGCGTGCCGCGCGATTTAACGAACGAACTCGACGCAGTCAAACGCGGCTACGCATTCGTCGAAATGAACGAACGTGGGCGTTTCTTCTCAGAAGGCAATTACGACATTCTCGGTCCA
>DATEWS010000509.1:0-5856 GCA_035257785.1 Pyrinomonadaceae bacterium | reverse complement strand
TCCCGATCATCGCCGGTTCTGAAGTCAACGACGATCCGTTTCATCCAATCTCAGCCTACGGCCGGCAGATGGTGGCGCAGGACGGTGACAAAACGCCGATCGACTGGATCACTCGCGAGGCTCGCTTCGTCGAGAAACTCGCGACTCCCGACGTTACGGTCGCCGACATCATCGGCGACGTCGATCCGATCAAAGCCGCGAAAGGCGGGCACCTGCTGAGTGACGAACTGACGATTCACTACGGTCTGCTGCCACGCGCCAACCGCGGCATCTTCGCGATTAACGAGTTGCCGGATCTCGCGGGCAAGATTCAGGTCGCACTTTTCAACATCATGCAGGAAGGCGACGTGCAGATTAAGGGTTATCCGGTTCGCCTGCCGCTCGACGTGATGCTCATGTTCTCAGCGAACCCGGAAGACTACACCGCGCGCGGAAAGATCATCACGCCGCTGAAAGATCGCATCGGCGCCGAGATACTGACGCACTATCCGAAAGAGTTGCAGGCGGCGATGGAGATCACACGTCAGGAAGCATGGACCAATCGTCTTGAAGCGGGCAATCACCTGCTGATTCCGGAGTTTATTCGTGAAGTGGTCGAACAGATCGCATTCGAAGCGCGCGACGACAATCACGTTGACAAGCATTCCGGAGTTTCACAAAGAATGCCGATCACTGTGATGGAAACCGTCGTGTCAAACGCGGAACGGCGCGCACTCGTTACCGGCGAAGAGTCAGTCGTGCCGCGCATCTCCGACATTTACGCCGCCATTCCCTCAATGACGGGCAAGATGGAGTTGGAATACGAAGGCGAACAGCTCGGTGCGAATCGCATCGCGCGCGATCTGATCAAGCGCGCCGCCGGCGAGATCTTCGAAGGCTATTTTGTCGGCATCGATTTCGCGAAGACGGTGCAATGGTTCGATGAAGGAAACAAACTGCTGCTCGCCGACACCGCGTCAGCGGCAGAGTGCGTGAACCTCATCGAAGCAGTTCCCGAACTACTCGAAACCGCTTTGATACCGTTTGATTTCGGACGTTCTGAGACGGCGCGGCTCGTCGCCGCATGCGAGCTCGTGCTCGAGGGTCTGTATGCGGAAAACAAGATCAGTCGCAACGAAGAGGGCGGTTATGCCGCCGTCACGAAAGCTAAAAAAGATCGCCGCGGCATGATCTACGACGACTTAACGGAAACGGGAAAATATAGTTGACCGCAAGCCGTCATCCACAGATTACGCCGAAAACAAATCTGTGTAATCTGTGGATGGGTTTCAGCAATGAAGTTCAAGTATTCCAAATTCCAGGGCTTTGACGTGTTTGGCATCAACCTCGGCGAGTTGATGGACGGCATGTCTGATGCACTGCTCGACTCGGGCTACGACGACGACTATTACTGGACTCGCCAGCGAAAACAGACCGACACATCACTCGACGCGCTTCGCTACGCACTGTTGCAGGCACTGATGGACCAAGGCCTCGTTACCGAGCAACAGGTTCGCGAGATGCTCGCCCAGAACGAAGGCAAGTTCAAAGGTTCATTACTCGAAGAGTTGTTGAATCAATTGATCGAGCGCCTGGTTGAAGAAGGTTATCTCACGCTTCACGAAGCTCAACCGCAACCACAACGTCGCGACACGCAACGTGGCAAGCCTGGACCGGGCGAAGTCTCTGAGCCGTTGCCCCGTGATGTTCGCTTTGAAGTAACCGAAAAAGGGTTGGATTTTCTGGGTTACAAAACGCTCAGAAATTTGCTCGGAAGTTTTGGTAAGAGCGCCGCCGGTCGTCACGACACTGTCTACCTTTCAACCGGCGTCGAAGCAGCGGCAGCGAGCAAGCGCTACGAATTTGGCGACACGATCAATCTCGACGTCAACACGACATTGCTCTCGGCTATTCAACGTGAAGGATTGAAAGTTCCGCTCAATCTCGAGTATGGCGATCTGCACGTTCATCAGTGTGACTATCAATCATCATGTGCCACTGTAGTCATGCTCGACTGTTCTCACTCGATGATTCTTTACGGCGAGGATCGATTTACGCCGGCGAAAAAAGTGGCGCTCGCGATGTCGCATCTGATTCGCACGCAGTATCCCGGCGACTCGCTCAAGGTGGTTTTGTTCCACGACAGCGCCGAAGAACTTCCGCTCGCCAAGCTCGCGACCACACAGGTTGGTCCATATCACACAAACACTGCAGAAGGTCTCCGTCTATCGCGCCGTCTACTGCAGGCCCAGCGCAAGGAGATGAAACAGATCGTAATGGTTACGGACGGCAAGCCTACGGCTTGTTTCGTACAGACTTTAGCGGCCGCGGGCGAAAAAAAAGGTGACGAGAACAGGCGGCTTTACAAGAACTCGATGGGCGGCGATCCGTTCGTGATGTCTGAGACTTTCAAGGAAGTACAGGCCTGTCGCAAGGCCGGTATCATGATCAACACATTCATGCTGGCCAGCGATTACTACCTGGTCGATTTCGTAAAACAGATGAGCGCCATGACCAATGGCAAAGCTTATTTCGCAAATCCGGGAAACTTGTCGCAGTTTGTCCTGATTGACTTTCTCCGGCGCCGGACGCGCAAAGTCAAATAGTTTCCGCCCCGATTCACGCGTTTACGCGGATGACACGAACAAACCGATTCTCCCGTGGCATTCTGCCTTACCTGATTCTCCTCCTGGGGTTCTGCTTCACGCTGCTCGTTTATTACTACTTCTCCAAACTCACTGTGGAACAAGACCGCAGCAGGTTCGAGCGATCGGTCCAGGAAGTCCAGGACAAGGTGCGGTTGAGGATCGCGACGTCGATCGCGCTGTTACGTGCCGGCACTGGTCTATTCGCGGCCAGTGATTTTGTCGATGCGCATGAGTTTGCCCGGTTTGTTAAGCAAATCGAGCTGGATAAAAACTACCAGGGTGTACTGGGCATCGGGTACGCGATCCACATTCGCGACGTCGACAAACAAGAGGTCCTTGCCGCGCTAAAACGCGAGGGCATCACGAACTTCGAGATCCGCACCAAAGATGCTCCGCGCAGTGAATACAACGCGATTCTTTACCTGGAACCGGGGAAAGATGCGAACCAAAAAGCCATCGGCTTCGATATGTCATCCGAAAACGTTCGTCGCGAGGCGATGGAAGCGGCGCGTGATTCGGGTAATCCCACGGCGTCGGCAAAAGTGGAATTGATCCAGGAACAATTTCTTGAAGGAAACCAAAAAGGTTTTCTGATCTACGCACCGGTTTACCGAAAAGGAGCTGAGATCGATACGGTCGAGCAAAGACGACGGGCTTTGCTCGGATTTGTTTACAGCCCTTACCGCATCGATGACTTTCTCGCGCCAGTAACCAAGGAGAAAAATTACGACGTCAGTTTTCAAGTCTACGACGGCGAAGCGAAACCGGATAATTTACTCAGCGCTGCATGGACCGACGTGCCAAGTGAGCCGCTCTTCCACGACACAAAGAAACTGGATTTCGCCGATCATACGTGGATGGTCACATACGCGACCAAGCCATCTTTCGAAAGATACTCCGGTAGATCGTTGCTCAAGTACACCGTGATTCTCGGCGGGCTGCTGAGCTTTCTGTTTTTTGCGGTGACTCGCGCCGAGATTGGAGCTCGTACCCGCGCCGAACGCGCGACTGAAGAAGTCAAAGAGTCAGCAGCCAAGATCAGGGAAACACTCAAAGAACGCGAGCGCGCGGAAGAAGCACTCCGCCAGACAGCCGACGCGCTGCGCGATGCGAATCAACGAGCAGTGCTCGAATACGAACGACTGCTGGAGCGAATCAAGGCGTTGGCCCAGGCGCTCGGAACCGCGCGCGAGTTGAGTGAAATCTACCGTGCGTTGCGTGAGTTCACGAATGCCTCGATTCCCTGCAATGGCTTCTTCGTTTCGCTTTACGATCCGCTTCGCGACGTTCGTACCTGTTGCTATGGTTGGGCTGATGGCGACGAACTCGATATTTCGGAGTTGCCGCCAATGCCAGTTACGACTACTGGTCCAAACAGTCGCGCGGTGCGCACCGGTGAGGTCGTGATCACAAACGACTACATGCGCGCGACTAAGGCGAGTCCGGGTGTCGTCGTCGGCCCCGACAACGGCTTGCGTCCTGACTCTTCAATGGCGGTGCCGATGGCGGTGATGGGACGAATCATCGGCTCGATTGAGGTCCAGAGTTACCGCCATGACGTCTATCGCCCGTCACATGCGACCGCGATGAGTATGGCCGCGAATCTCACTGCCGTTGCGATTGAGAACGTACGACTACTCAAACTCGAACGCACCGCACGCGAGGCTGCGGAAGAATCAAATCGTCTGAAGGATGAGTTCCTCGCCACTGTTTCTCACGAACTGCGCACGCCGCTGACAGCGATCCTGGGCTGGTCCAGGTTACTCGAGGGCGGCACACTCGACGATTCCGTCACTCAACAAGCAGTTGAGACTATTTGGCGAAACGCGAAAGCACAGGCGCAGATCGTTGACGACATTCTCGACGTGTCGCGCATCATCACCGGCAACCTGTATCTCGATCTGCACCCGTTGGAAGTAGTGCCCGTAGTCGAGAATGCAATCAATGTCGTTAGACCAACTGCTGATGCGAAGGGAATCAAGATCGAGACCTGTTTCGATCGCGCACCGTCGATGATCTCCGGCGACGCAAACAGGTTGCAGCAAGTGGTTTGGAACTTGTTGTCGAATGCGGTGAAGTTTACGCAAAACGGCGGGCGCGTTTGTGTGAAAGTATCGCAGGGTGCGGGCGTCGTTGAAGTCAGTGTTTCGGATACGGGCCAGGGAATAAATAAGGAGTTTCTGCCATACGTTTTCGATCGCTTTCGACAGGCTGATAGCACGACGACGCGCCAGCATGGTGGACTCGGTCTGGGCCTCGCGATCGCGCGGCATCTCGTCGAGATACATGGCGGCATGATTCGCGCCGAGAGTCCGGGTGTTGATCGCGGAGCGACTTTTACCGTCAGGCTGCCACTGCTGGAGAAAACTATCGGTACAGCTCAGATTGTTGATCGAAATCAACTTTCGTTGGCACAGTCTCCGCAGTTGTTATCGGGCGTGAACGTGTTGCTCGTCGATGACGACTCAGACACGCTCCAGCTTATGACCACCGCGTTGAGCCGGCGGCACGCGAACGTGACGGCGGTGTCGTCGGCAGTTGAAGCAATTCAGGCGATCGCGCGGAGACGTCCCGACGTATTAGTCTCAGACATCGCCATGCCCGATGAAGATGGTTACGGACTGATTGAAAAGGTTCGCTTGCTGGAGAACGGCGTTCCGCAAAAGATCCCGGCAGTGGCGATCACAGCGTACGCGAAAGAAGAGGATCGAGAACGCGCGCTTTCCGCCGGGTTTCAGATCTACCTGGCGAAACCGGTAGAGTTGACTGAGTTGATTTCGGTCGTCGCGCGCGCCGCGAAGCGAGAGTTTTAAGATTCAAATGGCGTCACTTAAGATCGATGATATTCAATTAGCCTACACGGACACCGGAATGGGCCCGCCGATCCTGATGATCCACGGCTATCCTTTCAACCGCACTCTGTGGGATGAACAGGTCGAAGCACTGAGCAGCCGTCATCGCGTGATCGCGCCTGATTTGCGCGGCTTTGGCGAAAGCGATGCGGCGCCGGGTACGGCAACGATGAACCTTATGGCGCGTGACCTCGCGCTGTTGTTGAATCACCTCGGGATTGTGCGCGCTGCGGTTTGTGGTTTGTCGATGGGCGGCTACGTTGCGCTTGCGTTTTATAAGCAATTGCCGTCACGCCTGCGAGCGCTCGTGCTCGCTGACACGCGCGCGCAGGCTGACACTGAAGAAGGAAAACAGACTCGTTTCCAACAAGCTGAGA
>DATEWS010000508.1:0-2331 GCA_035257785.1 Pyrinomonadaceae bacterium | reverse complement strand
AATCAGGACGCGTCAGTCGCGCTCTCTCAGAAGCCGCAGCGTTTGCTGCCGATGAGATGGGAACGACGGTGACAGCAGTCTTTACTGCATCAGGTTTAATGGCGCGCCGGCTCTCGTCGCTGCGCCCGAATCAACGCATAGTCGCGTTGACGCACAAACCTGAAGTCGTGTCAGAGCTCGCATTGATCTGGGCTGTTGAGCCGTTGCTCATCAGCAAGGCACAGTCAACCGAGGAGATGCTCAAGATTGGTGAACATCGACTGCTTGAAGCGGGCGTAGTCGAGAACGGCGAGATCATCGTGGTCATGGCCGGGCGGCTCTCAGGACTTGGCCTCTCGAGCTCAGTTACGATCTTCACGGTTGGCGGCAACCTAGGGCCAACGCGACTGTGAGTCTCAAAACAATGTCAGCGGGTGAGTTGTTTGAACTCATCATGCCCGCCGCATACGTCGCTTCCGCGCTGCTATCAACCTGGGTCCTCGCTTCCGCACGCAAGCGGTTCAGTCTTCCTGCCTCATTGGGATTCGCGCTCGCTACGTTGTTTCTGCCAGTCGTTATCTTTCCACTCTATCTCGCAGTAATCATCTGGCGAAAAGCACACGAGCCGCCACAACGATGGCGTTACTTACTTCCACTGCTGTATCTAACGATTGCGCTATTGGCGATTGGTTTGTACGTTTATTTCGGAACAAGAAGATAAGCCGCAGATTTACGCGAATTAACATGGATCAGATCCGTGTTAATTCGCGTAAATCTGCGGCTTATTAATCGGCACCGATCATTTCGCCCACGCCCGTCTTCTGTTCCTGGGCTATCTGGGCCGGAGTCTTCTGCGGGTCACGCCAGTTGTCGAGAATGCCGACTTGATGAACGCACTGTAACGTGCAGGTAGGTGCACACCACTTCTCGGTCTTGTATTCGCGATCGAAGTCTTCCATCGTGTACTGGTCCAACGGAATACCCGGATAACCTCGCTGCTGCGAACACCAGTGTACGAGACCCTCTTCACAGATATAGAGGTATCGAGCTCCCGCGCGACAGCGCCAGTTGTAAGGCTTGCCTTCAGCGATGCTGTCCTGAAACCAGTTCAAGCGCGCGTGGTCTTTGTTTCCGAGTTTCTTTACCTGTTGGAAGATGTCTTTCTCTTTAACGGATAACGGCTTCAACGTGCCGTCAACATCGTGAATCACGCCGACTGTAGTCGAGAACCCGAGTTCGACAGCGCGGCGTGCGACAACCAGGGCATCGTCAGGATTCTTAATACCGCCGCCAATCACCGAATTGATGTTGACATGGAAATCTGCGTACTCGGACAGGTAGCGCAATTTCTTGTCGAGCACACGCAAACTCTTGCGCGAAACTTCATCGGGCGCAACGTTGTCGATACTGATCTGTAAATACTCAAGCCCGGCTTTGTTGAGTCGTTTGATACGTTCAGGCGTAAAGTAGTAACCGTTCGAGATGAGGCCCGCGATCATTCCACGCACGCGAATGTGATGAATGATCTGATCGAGCTCCGGATGCATCATCGGTTCGCCACCGGAAATCGTGACGATCGACGTTCCCAAATCGGCGAGTTTGTCGAGGCGGCTCTTGACGATCGCGAGATCGATCGGCTTCGAAGTATGGTCGTACTCGTTGCAATAACCACACGCCAGATTGCAACGACGCATCGGAATGAGATGGGCCAGGACCGGATGTCGACTGGACAATAGTGCGCGGCTGATAAAACTGGCTTCACGCAGCTTCAGTTTTAAAAACTTAGTCTTCCGCATCTTCGCTCAAAACAATTGACGGGAGAATATGCGACCTTGCGGTCCAATGCAACCGTCGCCACAAAAAGGCACGCAAACGTGTGGCCCAAATACGAAGGGCTCTGTTTGTGACAGAGCCCTTCAGGCTTTTGATTTGTTAGACGCTGTTAGCTCTTGACGATCTTGACATTCGAATCGAGTTTGATGTCAAAGTCGTTCGAATTGATCTTCTGGTTCTTTTCCAGGGCCGTCAGACGCATCGTGGTCGAGTCGTCGTTCTTCTCCACGATCTTAGTTTGAACTGGCATACCTGCCGAGTCGATCCAGACTTCGGCATACTTGTAACCAGCGTTGCCTTTCGGAACCAGGGTCAAATGAATGGTGCTAACGCCACCCCACAAAGTCTCTTCACGAACGTCCTTAACGGGCTGGAAGCGCGCTTCAAGCTGTTGGCGCGACATGTTCATCATATCGAGCAAGCCTGAAGCCTTACCGTCTTTACCACCCATTTTTCGTGCATCACCCGTGTACGCAACCATCAAAGCGGGCCGGAAAATAATGTACTTACTATCCTTAA
>DATEWS010000507.1:0-4290 GCA_035257785.1 Pyrinomonadaceae bacterium | reverse complement strand
ACCGGATACGACTGTACGTTTCCAGCAGTAATTTCCCGCGATTCAACCGAAACCTGAACACCGGGGAAGACATCGCGGGGTCGTCAAGGTCCGTGCGAGCGCACCAGACGATCTATCACGATCCCGATCACCAGTCGGCGTTGATGCTGCCGCTGATTCCGCGTCGTTAGTTGGCGATTGCCACTTGGATACAATCGGACTTGGATACAGTCGGTACCGCAATGCGATAGCGTCGGGTGATCACGTACAACCCGACGCTACCGCGTTGCGGTACTGACCTCCTTCCACTGTGAATCTCGACTACTGCGACAAAAGCCTCTTGCATTTGATCTGGGCGGAGTGCTATAACCCGGTTAGTTCTAAACGCAAACTAACCATAAAGTAAAACAGGTTGTTCGGGATTTTGGAGATAGTTCGTTAAGAACGTGAACTAACCGCCCCAGGCTCTCTGGCGCGCAGCAGCTTTTCCCCTCGTTCGCGGCCCAGTTTCAGTTTAAGGAGTGGCATATGAGAATCGTACGGACAATCACCAGCGGTGCACTTACCCTTGGAGTGCTCCTTTGCCTTAGTGTCACAATCTATTCTCAGGGAACCAACCTGGGAACTCTTCGCGGTACGGTAACCGATCCTAATGGCGCCGTAATTCCCAACGCCGCCGTTAAAGTCACCGATAAAACCACCGGGCTTTCCCGGGACGTGACCACCGACGCTGAAGGGAATTACGAAGTCGCCGCTCTAAAAGCCGGCACTTACAAAATCACAGTTGCAGCTCCGGGGTTCAAAACCTCTGAAGTGGACGCTGTCCTGAAGGGCTCAGACGTCGTGCGCGCTGACGTGCGCACCGAGGTGGGAGCGCAAAGTGAAAATGTGCTGATCACCGGCGCTGAGGCAGGCGTGATCGAAAAGGAACAACCTGTTATTGCCGGAACACTCAACAATCGACAGCTAATCGAAATCCCACGAGATAGCAGAGACATTTACGAGTTCCTGTATCTCAATCCGGACATTACCCAGGGTCCGAATGGAGACGGCAGCTTCAAGTTCATTGGTGGACAGAGTTACGGCGCCAGCTTCTCGCTCGACAGCCAGCGGACCAATGGCGGAATCTTCGGCGAGCCGACCGGCAGTCAACCGTCTCTCGAAACGATCGGCGAACTGGTCGTGCTGTCGAAGAACTTCACGGCTGAGTATTCGGGTATCGCGAACATTCGCGTGGAAACGAAACGAGGTGGCAGCGACTACCACGGTTCATTGTTCTACAACAACAAGAACGACGCGCTGGCAGCCTGGTCCGTACAGGACAAAAATGCTCAAGCTGCTTTTCTTCCGACTGCCGACACACCGGAGTTTCCCAAGTCGAGATTCAATCTGAATGAAGTCGGCGGCTCTCTGAGTGGCCCACTGCCGAAGTTCGGCGATAAGACGTTTTTTCTCCTCTCGTACGAGCGTCGTTGGGATTTGAATGTTGCGCAGTTGAGGTCGAGCCAGGTGCCAACGTCACTCATACTAGGCGGAGATTTTACCGCGATCGCGGCAAACAGCAGACCGACAGTGAATGCCGCGGTATTGCCGTTGCTTACTGCAACTGAGTTGGCCAACAACACCATCGTCACCGGCAGTACCCGCCGCTGGCTCAGTATTCCAACGCGGCTGCTCAATCCGATCGCGTTGAATGTAATGAATGGTTATTATCCGCATACGAATCCGGCGACTCCCTTCAATGCGACCAACGGCCGCTTGCGCAGCTTTGTAAGAAACTTGCCGGGACTGCTCACCAGAGATCTCGCTACCCTGCGACTCGATCACGATTTCTCCGACCGAAACAAATTCTTTGCCGTTTACAACTTCCAGGACAATCCAGGCAACCGTCGCACGCTGGCGGTGAGCCCGCTGCCTGCTTTCGGTTTGCTCTCTCAGCACCAGACCAATCACACCTTGTCGCTTTCGTTTACACATCTATTCTCGAACACGTTCGTGAATGAAGCGCGAGGCGGTTTCAACGTTCAGAATCTCTTCCGCCGCGGCAACCAGAGCAATCGAGATTTTCTCTCGAGTATTGGATTCAACGACGGCGAGATCTCCACGATCGGATCGGTCCTTGGTCCAGACTTGCTCGACACCGCAGGTCCTCTGCGCATGACTTTCTCGCCGTTCGCGGTAATCGGAAACGGCGGACGCAGTATTAATCGGAGTTTGGACCAGCATCTGGTAACGTTTGGAGACAGCGTGACCTGGTCCACCGGCAATCACTCAATCAAGGCCGGTGCAGACTTTGTGCGTAATCAGGCGGTTGATGGTTTCAGTGCCACCCGAGGTCAACCACGCGGGTTCTTGAATTACGGCACTTCGATGACCGCTTACAGTAATTTCCTGCTCGGTTTGCCACCGTCTTCGGTGACCTACGTTGGCGCGACTCGGCGCGGTGATCTCAACGTGTCGAATTGGGAAAACGGATTCTTCGTCCAGGACGACTACAAGATTCGACCTTCCATAACTCTCAACCTCGGACTGCGTTATGAGTTAATCACTCCGTTCGTCGAAAAAGACGACCTGATGGTGAACTTCGATCCAAGTACGTCAGTCAATCCAGGCTTCCAGGGACGTTTCGTGATTCCCAGCGACAAAGCGAGGACTTTATTGGATCCGCGCTTTGTTGCCTACGGTGTGGTGACGGCGGATGAAGCCGGTGTCGGACGCGGGTTGATAAAGACGGATCGCAACAACTTTGCTCCTCGCATCGGTATCGCCTGGCGCCTCAGCGAAAAGAATGTCGTGCGCGGCGGATATGGAATCTATTATCCGACTTCCGCGGCTCAGGGAATGCGCGATGCGCTCGCAACCAACGCGTTCAATCAAAGCGTAACGAAGCGTGGCACTCAGGGTCTTCCGGGCGGCATCAATCCGCGCGGTATCACACCATTGAGCGGTGGCACCATCAGTGTCGGCGATCCAACTGACTTCACGGCGCTGGCAGCTAACGCGATTCCGTTTGATTTACAAACCCCTCGTTACGAACAGTACAACGCAACGTTCGAACGAGAGTTCACGAGCAACATCGGCTTGCGCGTTTCATATGTGGGTTCGCGACAGCACGGTCTGATAGCCGGCCGCGACCTCAACGAGATACCGCCCAACAACATCCCGTTTGGTATTCACAACGAGGACGGCGACCTCTGCGATCCTATCGATGAAGTTGATTGCACCATATTGCCGGCGGATGCGGCGCGACGACCGTTTCCACGTCTGGGCGACTTCCTGGCAACGTACGGCAACACCGGACACGGACGATCGCATGCGTTGCAGATTGAGGTGAATCGACGTTTCGCGCGCGGTCTCCTGTTCAATGTGTCATATACATTGCTGGATCAGAAGTCGAGCGGCACTGACGTTGGCAACTCATCACTGGGTGGAACTCTTTACAACCAATTCAACCCTGACGTCGATTTCGGCCGCGACTCGTTCGTTTCGCGACACCGGTTGGTCAGTTATGGAACTTTCCAGCTACCGATCGGCCGCGAGCGTCCCTACGGCAAGGGTATGTCGAAGTGGGCTGACGCAGCGGCGGGTGGCTGGGACCTGAGCTGGAACATGTTTGCCAAGAGCGGAACTGGTTTCACTCCGTTCTGGGTTTGCAATAGCTGCGGCAACTTCGGCTTCTTTGGCCCAGGCAATGTCGGCAGCGGATTTATCGATGCCGTCGGTGATTTCTCATCGAACACGTACCGGCCAACGGTCGTGGGTGATCCTTACGCGAACCTCTCGGGTGATCAAGTCTTCAATCCTGCTGCCTTCGGTCTCCCACCGCTCGGCGCTGATTTGTTTGATAATCCCGCCATCGCGACGCGGAATTTTCTGACTGGACCAGGAACGTGGGGAGTTAACCTGGGTGTGCGCAAGTACTTCAGGTTTAGCGAAACAACGCGACTCGAGGTAGGCGCTGACTTCAACAACGTCTTCAACCACCCGTTGTTTTCTCCACTCGACACGTTCTTTGCCAACATTGGTGACTTCGACGTCAACGTTACGCCGGCGGGCCAGCTTGAAATCGTAAACGTGAATTTGAATCCCGATTTCGGGCGCAACAACATCAGTTTCTCACAAGAGGGAATTGATAATCGTCGATCTGTGCGACTTCGATTGCGTTTAAGCTTCTAGCTGGAGACCTAATTGGATTTTCTCTTGCGGCTCTCTGTGTATCTCTGCGGTCTCTGCGTCGAAACATTTAACGCAGAGAACGCAGAGGGCCGCAGAGAATTACTTCTTAAATCAGGTCCTGGTTCCTCGCAGAAG
>DATEWS010000506.1:0-2302 GCA_035257785.1 Pyrinomonadaceae bacterium | reverse complement strand
TCAAAACGAGCTCGATTTTGATTTCGGCGATCCGGTGTTGCTGCTTGAAGACGCGGAAACGCAGGAGCAGATGCCGGTGCTTCCCGACGTGGTAGTGGGAGGTTATCGTGAACGGATGCGCCGGCATATCGATGACATGCGACTCTGCGCGGCGGCGAACAATGTCGACTATGAATTGTTGACGACGAAGCAGCCACTCGATTTCGCGCTGCTCTCGTTCCTGTCACGCCGCGCCGGCAAGTAGGTTGCGGATTATCTCTGCGATCTCTGCGTCCCTCTGCGTTGCTCTGCGTTAAGTTTGTTCTTGACGCAGAGGAACGCCGAGAGACGCAGAGATCGCAGAGAAGAGACTTAGGGGTTCTATGTCGTTCCTGACGCCATTGTTTTTCCTCGGCGTCGCAGCGCTCGCGGCGCCTATTCTCGTGCATCTCGTGCGGCGCACACGCGCGCGTCGCGTCCAATTCCCCGCGCTCGTTTTCGTTCGCCAGGTGCCGCAGCGGACCATTCGCCGGCGCACGTTGCACAACCTGCTGCTGTTAGCGCTGCGCTGTCTCGCCATCCTTCTAATCGTGATCGCATTTACGCGACCATTCTTCAGCGGCGGCAGTGCTGCGCGCGACAACAGCGCCGCGGGCGCGACAGTCATTCTCGTCGACAACTCACTGAGCATGCGTCGCGAGAACCTGTTTGCCGAAGCGCAACGTCGCGCTGAAGGCGCGCTCGACGAAGCACGCAACGACGAACAGATCGCGCTCGTGAGTTTCGATAAACGCTACACGGTCATCAATCGCTTTCTCACGGATAAAAACCGTGTCAGATCCGGCATCAGCAGCCTGGGCGCCGGTTGGGATGGCACCGATTACGAACAAGCGTTGCGCGGCGCAGAGTCGTTGTTGAGCGAAGTCCAAACCACTGGTCCAAAACGGATCGTCATGATCTCCGACTTTCAAATGCCGGGTTGGACGCCCGCGAGTGCGACGTTCAAACTCTCAAACAACACGCAACTCACAACGCTCGACGTCGGCGGCAACAACCCGCCACCGAACGTCGCAATCACGAACGTTGAAGCACGCGGTGTCGTGTTTGGCCAGAAGTATCTCGACAACGTCGTGGTCCACGTCAGCAACTTCAGCGACACGCCGCGCGATCACATCGCGGTCGACTTTCAGATCAACGATCAAACCGTCGAGAAGCGTGACATCAGCGTGAACAGCCGCGACTCGCGCGTGGTCGAGTTCACCGGTTTCAATCTTAACGACGGCACAAATCGCTGCACGATCGACATCTCCAGCAGTGATTTCGCGCCGGACAATCGTTTCTACTTCACGCTTCGCCGCGAAACTCCGGCGAAGGCGTTGATTGTTGAGAATGCCTCGCGCGGCCGCAGCGATAGTCTTCACCTGCAAAGCGCACTCACGACAGACAACGATCTGCCGTTCACGTTCGCACTCAAGAGCGCCGGCTCAGTCGATCCCGCAAGTATTCCCGAATACGCGCTCGTGGTTTTGAACGACAGCGGACCAATCTCACCCGCGCTTGCCGATGCGCTCACGAGGTTTGTCAACAACGGCGGGCAAATAATCATCTCGACTGGACCACGAACACAGGCCGACAGCTTCAACGCCACGTTGCAACAGATCTCGCCGGCCACGTTGCGTGAAGCAGTGCAGACGAAGACGGGCGAGAGCGTCGCGATTACCGAGGTGAAATTCGACCATCCGATCTTCGAAGTGTTTCAGGAGAGCGGACGACTCGCGTCTGCAAACGTGATTGGCTACTTCCGTTCTGAGCCACGTCAAAACGCGTCGGTGCTCGCGCGTTTTGAAGACGGCAGTCCGGCGCTGGTCGAAGCTCGCACCGGCAAAGGACGCGTGCTGTTGTTCACGTCCTCGCTTGGACCAAGCTGGAACGATCTGCCGCTTACGCCGTTGTACCTGCCGTTTATTCATCAGATGGTCCGTTACGCGGGGACACACGAGGAAAACGCATGGTACGGACTGGGGCAGACATTTACAGTTGGCAGGCGGCAGGAGGCAGCACCACCAGCGATCGACACGCCCTCAGGCGCGAGACTAAACGACAGTCGCGTCACGCCTGACGGAGACTTGCTTGTCACCGCGCGCGAGCCCGGGTTCTATCGCCTGCGTTACAACGCTGCGCCCGGATTTGCAGCGGTTAATTCAGACGGCGCCGAAGGTGATTTCACGAAGCTGAAGTTCGATGAATTTATTGCCGGGGTGACGGGCGGCGCGGGCACGGCTGACGGTGCTGAACCTAATCGAAATCTGAGTGGTGCAGAGAT
>DATEWS010000505.1:0-3262 GCA_035257785.1 Pyrinomonadaceae bacterium | reverse complement strand
CGACCGCCTCGAAGATCTCGTTGTACTCGTCATCCGCGAGCGTGTTACCCATCTCGTGTTCGAAGTAGTAAGAGACACGATTCAAATCGAAACGATCTTTTGGGAACAGGAAATCGTAGCAAGGCGATGGCACGAGCCTCGTGACTGATTGAGATTCGGGTTCCGTGTACATCGGTGAACCCCGATCAGCGCGCGCTTTCGCGACTGCCCACGGCGCCTGAAAGTGATGGATCTTCGACATCACTTCACACTGCGCGCGATAGTCTTCGAGTGTTTCACCCGGAAATCGCAGCAGAATGTTGTAAAGGTTATTGATGCCGTAATAAGTGGACCACTTGATCAACTCGAGATTGCGCACACCCGTGGTGTGTTTTCTCATCAGCTTGAGAATGTGCGTCGACAAACTCTCGACACCCGGCTGAATGGAGAACAAACCACCCTTGCGCATCTGTTTGAGTTGCACGCGCGACAAGCTCGGGCGCACTTCGTAATGGATGCGAATGTCGGTGTTCGCTGCACTCAGTTGATTGAACAACTCGTCGATGTACTCAGGCGCGATGATATTGTCGATCGCGTTGAAATCGAGGATACCGTAACGCCGCGAGAGTTGATCGAGTTGCTGAATGACGTTATCAACTCGCTTCGAGCGAAACTCCATTCCCGCTCGATTCAGACCACAAAACGTGCAGTGGTTCTTGACGCCCCACCAGCAGCCGCGCGCCGTTTCGATCGGCAGCAAAACCCCCTGCGCTTCATCGCAGTAGTGATAACCACTTTCCTTACGCGCATAGAAATACTCGTCAAAATCGGGCGTCGGGGTCTTGTTCATGTCGGCGAGGTTTGGGGCTCGCCCGGCATACGCGATGCGACCGTTGTCGCGCCACATCATGCCCGGCATACCCGCCATCGACTGGCCGTCGTAGAGACGACGAATCGCTTTCGGCAGTGTTTCGTCGGCGTCGCCGCAGTGAACGTAATCAACTTCCGGACAGCCCTTCATGATTTCTTCCGCGATATCGTCTTCGAATGTCGCGCCGCCCATCATGATCGGAATGTGCGGATAATGCTGTTTGAGCGCACGCGCTAACGCGATGCTCGCGAGAGTCTGTTGAAAGACAACTGAGAAGCCGATGACGCCGAAACGATCCCACTCGATGCTCTCGATACAAAACTCGATAAACGCTGGCGCCGCTGTTTCGCGTAAACGTTTCAGATCGTCGAGCGTGCAGCCGGCTTTGTAACAGATGCCTTCGAGGTTTCGTCGGTAGATGCGGAAGTATTCGTCATCGTTCGCGAAGTCTCCGAACGCGGCTCTAGTCCAGATCCACTCTCCCAACATGCTTGGGTACACATCTGAGAGTGTTTCGTTCACCCGCCAGCCGACGTGTGTGCCGAAGTACATGAAGAGCGAGAAGGTTTGAACGGGTATGCCTTCTTTTTCGAGAGTCGGTTTGAGTAAAGCGAGCTGAAAAGAAGGAAAGCGTGCCGAGAGTGTCGGCATGCTGACGAGTGCAACCGGTTTGAGTGGTTCCGTTGTCATCGCGGCTGGATAGCACCCCCTCGGAGGACCACAGCTCCGGGGCGCCCGCCATGCTTGATGCCTGTGGTCCTCTTCTTCGTTCAGGGTCTCGTACTCAATAGTTCTTCTTTGTAGTATCCGGCGCGATTTCCGGTATCGGTCGCGGCGCCTTCTCTGGTGCGACCTCGGGAATCGGTCTGGTCGCTGGAGCAATTTCCGGAATCGGCCGCGGTGCTTTCTCCGGTGCGATTTCCGGGTGAGGCGCAACTTCCGGAATTGGTCGCTGTCGATACGGATCCGGTGCAACTTCCGGAATTGGCCGTTGCCGATATGGATCGGGTGCGATCTCGGGTTGGATCTCGGTCTTTATCTCGGGCGCAATCTCCGGCCGAATTTCTGTTTTTATTTCCGGTGCGATCTCCGGTTGTATCTCGGGAACTGGTCTGATTTCGGGTGCGATTTCAGGCGCGACTTCCGGAATTGGTGCGATCTCCGGTTGGACCTCAGGCTTAATTCTATTTTTATCTTTCATGGATATTCTCCCAACGTTATGGCTGGTGGCGCATAACAAAAAATGCCGCTCGATGGTTGCGAAAAAAATTTATTTGAGGCACCCGATCGTCGGAGCGTTGAGTTTCAAGTGAGAGCAGACAACGGGGCAGACCGTTGCAGCTGGAAAATGGTTTCAGTTAACGAGGGACGCGTCGCAGCTTATTGCTAAACGATGGTCCTGTCAACGAAATATTTCTCGCTATCTGAACCAACTAATAATCGTGAAACGTTCGCCGCTCGTTACTGGAGAAACTTCGTGAAGAGTGTCGGCAGTGAAAGCGACCAGCATCCCCGTTTCGCCTGGTAGACCATACGTGCACTGCTGATCGTAAAACTGAAGCAGACCGCCACTGTAGCAACTCGCCTCGGCTTCAACCGAAAAGTTATTCAGGAAGACGACGATTGAAATCCGGCGAACTCGCAAGTGATCGAAGTCGAGTTGATGCGTATTGCCGTCCTGGTGTCGCACGAAGAAGTCACCTTTTTCATAACGCAGGAATTGTGGCGGTTCGCAGTCCGTTAGGTTCAGACCGAAATGAGTTTCCAGTGCTGACTTCCGGCTTAACAACTGCTCGTGAACCTGCGACTTCGTCTCCGCGGACGGATGAAGACTGGTGGTTTTGCGAATTGTTTCGTGAATCGTGCCTTCAGTGCCTTCGATGTAGACCGGCGCCTGTGTAGTCGGCGATTCGTTGAGCTCGGCTTTCAAATTCGCGCACGCGTTCGCGTTCAGAAAATCTCGCTCCAGAAACAGATTGAAGTGGGCCGGATCTGACACTGTCGTTTACGCTTTGAACACAATTCTATCTTCGAAGACACAACAATCAAGCCCGGTGTTGAGTAGACACTCGATCGCATCCGCAGGTGTTTCGATTATCGGCTGACCCATGCGATTGAACGAGGTGTTCAGCAGCAATCGCCGACTCTTTGAATCCAGACGTCGCGAAAGCGCTGAACGCGTGTCCGTAGTGATGTGGAATGGTTAAGCTCGGAATGTTACTCGAGATAACATTCAACAGCGGTTCACGGCGAATATCGTGAATTTCGTCGCTCAGTCGACCCTGAACGCAAAGAACCACGAGGCTCAGATCGCGAGGGCTGATGCGTGCGTAATCAAGGCAGTACGCGACCGACTTTGATGGACCAGCGCCGCAAATGCGATGCCGCTTGAAGCGCGACAGCCGCTCTTCC
>DATEWS010000504.1:0-2436 GCA_035257785.1 Pyrinomonadaceae bacterium | reverse complement strand
ACTCGCGTACACACCCGGCGGCAGCGGTCGCGCGCCGGAGCCACTTTTCTTCCGCGGCAACTCGGGCGACATCGTTGAGTACTGGCATACGAACCTCGTCCCGAATTATTACCTCGTCGACGACTTTCAAGTGCGCACGCCCACTGACATCCTGGGCCAACACATCCATCTCGTGAAGTTTGACGTAACCTCGTCAGACGGCGCGGGCAATGGTTTCAATTACGAGGACGGCACGTTCAGTCCGGACGAAGTGCGCGAGATGATTCACGCGATCAACTCGCCCGGAGGAAGCTGGACGCCATGCGCCGGTTGTGCTGCGACAACACTCGCGCCTAAGCCGCCGCCGGCCCCGATCTGCGCGGGGCCGAACCCGCCGCCGCAGTGTGCGACGGACTGGATGGGCGCGCAAACAACCATTCAGCGCTGGTATCTCGATCCGGTTGTTAACAGTCAGAACGACGATCGCACGTTGCGCACTGTCTTCACACACGATCACTTTGGACCATCGACTCACCAGCAGGCAGGTCTCTACGCCGGTCTGCTCGTCGAGCCAAAAGATTCGCAGTGGAAAATGAATGACAACGGTTCGCCGATGGGTGGTGGCACGATCACCACGCCGCCGGTCAGACCGGACGGTGGGCCAACAAGCTGGCAAGCCCAAATCATCACCACCAGCGCCAGCGACAGTTATCGCGAGTTCATGCTGGAATTTCAGGATCTACAGCTTGCCTACGCGCAGGGTTCGCGAAGGACGCCTGATCCGGCGAAGGACAAGGGTTGGCGCGACGGAAATTTCGCTGTTAACCCGACTGTATTCCCGGAGTTTCAGCAAATCCGTCCGCGACTGGTCAGCACCGGGAACGTAACTCCGATCACAGGCACGCAGTCAGTTAACTATTACAACGAGCCGATCGCCTGGCGTCTCGGACAGTTCAAGGATCTCTCGTACGCTTTCGACAATCAGACTGCGCTCGCAGTCAATCCGAACATTCCGAATCCCGATCCATGGACGCCGCTGATGCGCGCGTACCAGGGCGACAACGTTCAGGTTCGCACGCTCGTCGGCGCGCACGTGTTCGCGCACCAGTTCAATCTTGCTGGTCCAACGTGGTTCGCTGAGCCTTCGTGGAAAAATTCCGGTTACCGCAGTAATCAGCCGATGGGTTTGTCGGAACACTTTGAGTTGCTGTTCAAAGTGCCGTCATCGTCGGCGCCACTTCCAATGAATGGCGCCGTTCGCAAGTGTCCCGATGGCATGTCGAACGCGAACTGCGTCGATTACTTTTACAGTCCGAGTTTCGACGAGACGGGAATCGCTCACGGCATGTGGGGCATCTTCCGTGCCTATGATCCAACGACAGTGGTGACTCGATTGCAGCCACTGCCGAACAATCCGATCGCGTCGAGCAATAACGTTACATATGCAACGTGTCCCGCGAATCTTCCGGCTGCGCAGAAGCGTGTCTACAACATCACCGCTGTGACCGCACAGAAAGCACTCTCGGGTCAGGCTCAGTCTCCCGGCGAGCTCGTCTTTAACAGTCGCGTGATGCCAGGCACGAGCTCGAGCCCGGGAAATATCAGCACGTTGCTCGGCGTGATGTTCGTGCGGTCTGAAGACCTCGACAGTAACGGCGTGCTCAAGCCCGGCGTTCCGATCGAGCCATTGATTCTGCGTGCAAACGCGGGCGACTGCATCGACATCAACCTGACGAACAAGATCGATCCCACGTCGAAAGTGTTCAGTCACAATTTCAACTGGCCCGCGCCGTTCAACATCACCGTGCCGCAAACCAGTGCTAACGATGGCACCGTGCAAGTGCCCGCTTACAACGCGAAGATGTCGTCGTATGTCGGCCTGCATCCGCAACTACTCGGTTACGATGCAGCATCGAGCTACGGCATGAATGTCGGTTGGAACAGCAAGGGTCGCGCGGACCAGTTCGCGAACTACAATGAGACGGTCAAGTATCAATGGTATGCCGGAAGGATCGACCGGGGATCAAATGGCACGTTGAGCTACACGCCGGTAGAGCTTGGCTCGCTCAACCTGTTCTCATCCGATCCGATGTTCCAGCACCCGAATGGCGTGTTTGGACAGATGATCATCGAGCCTGCGGGTTCGCAGTGGCAGTGTGGCGATCCTGATAGTCTCGGGTCTTGCGATCCGGGCTCAGGAAAATCCCGTGCGTCGGCAACGATCACTCAGGCGGGATACAGGTTCCGCGAGTTTTCGATCATGCTGAGTGATGCTTTGATCACGTCGGCCGCTGGTCCAATCAATGCGATCAACTATCGCACTGAACCCGCCAACCATCGTTTTGCTAAATCGGGAACAGACGTTTCATGTATGACGTCGAACACGTTGACCGATCCGACCTTGACTACGCCTACGCAGATCGGTGAACCGCAAACGCCCATCTTCCGTGCGAACCC
>DATEWS010000503.1:0-14619 GCA_035257785.1 Pyrinomonadaceae bacterium | reverse complement strand
GGGCTGCCGCACGGCCCAGGCTGTTGGCAATGCCGGCGCAAATCTGCACTGTCGGTCCTTCACGTCCGAGCGACGAGCCTGAACCAATCTGCAACACGCCAACAACAAATTTCCCGACCGCGTCAATGAACGACACCCGGCCGCCTCTGACTGCGTAAGCAAGTTTGACTTGCGGTATGCCACTACCACGTGCGCCGGGAACAGCATACTGAAGAATCGCTCCACATATGAGTGCGCCAATTGTTGGAATCAGAATGACCAGCGAAAGGGCCAATCGTCCGGAGGGGACATGAAAAGCGCGCTCGATTAGTTTGTTTTCAGCCGCGATGATAGCGAGGTGAAATGAGACTGCGGCGAGACCGCAAAACGCGCCGGCAGCGAGAGCTACGGCAAACACACGGTGTTGCTCTGATGGAACCGCGCGGAGAAAAAGCCGCAGCAGTATCAGATTTACGCTCTGCCAGCGCCTTCTCAAGCGGCGCGAGAGTTTGCCGAATTCCATTGACCTTTGATTCGAAGGTACGTTGGAACTGTGGCAAAAGCAAGAAGGGGTCTGAATTCTGCAAACTCTGCGGCTCTCTGCGTTTTCGCGTGATGTTCAAACGCAGAGAACACCGAGGACGCAGAGATCGCAGAGAATCATTAATCTTAACGGACCGTAGCCTCCTGACTCGCGCTCGCGATTTGAAACTTCCAGTCTTCGATCGGAGTGCCTTTCGTTTGCAGGTTTGACGTCAGGTAGTAGAGACGTTGTGTCGCTGGTTCGTTCGGCGCCTGAGAAAAACGATCATTCAGAAAGTAAGGCGGGATCGATTGGTAATAGAGTGTTGCGGTGACGGTTACGTTTTTCGATCTGAAAGCGCTCAACGGGATCTCATACCTCACGACATTCGTCCCGCTGCCATCTGCGTAAGCAGGATCGCCACCCACTGCAACCGGATGAGTTTCGTGGAGATAATCAGCAGGTATGTATGGCGTCTTGTCAGGATTGAGTGGTCCAGTGCTGGTCCAGCCGAATGGCAAAAGCCGGTTGTCTTTCAACTGGTAGTCGCGCCTGAGAAAACTCGTCGTCATCGCGCACTGAATATTCAGGTTTAACTCCTCGTAGATCTGAACCTGATCCTGTCGGGTGATCGCTGAGCCGGTGTTCTTTTGCGAATCCCAGAAGAAGTGTCGTTGGTAGTGTTGTGGGCTAACACCCGCGACAGGTTTGGTACATGCGGCCGGATAGCCGAGCGTCGCCGGCCTCGTCCCATCGTTGTAGACATCGAATAGTTCCGACGGCAGCCTCTCGCTGTTCGCGCCGTTCGTGATCACACCAAGCTCATTCGTACAACCCGAACACCAAACCGTCTTGCCCGTATCGTTATCAACTACACGAAACTCCAGGAACGCGCGACGAAATCCAACGCCACTCGGGAAACGGTGTCCAGCCTTGTTCGTCACCTTCACATCTGCGATCAGTTTTTGATTACTGAACGCAGGTTCCGCCACCGAGACTTCAGCAGTTGAGTTCTGTGCCTGCTGCACGAAAGAATCGATTGCTGTTGATAGATCATCGAGCCCTGACATGTAGTCGTTTTGCCTCACGCCCAGGATATCGTTCGCGAGGATATTCGTGCCGTTCGATTTGTAGGACGACATAAATTGTCGAAACATCTCCAGCAGCGTGACGTTCATGCCCTGAAATTGATGACGCCCAAAACCTTTATCGCGGAAGCGAACGCGAATCTTTTCATCGGGTAATCGATTGCCGGTTTGCGGATACTGATCGTCTTCGATAAACGCGATCGGCTGTTGAATCAACGGAATGTTGAGTGTGCCTTTCGAGTTGCTGTATTTCGTCGGCATGTGGCAATCCTGGCACGTCTGCGCTTTTGAGTTTGTGCCGACCTCGTTTTGATAACCACTGTTGAGCCATTCGAGATAAGTCAACTGTTCGAGATGCGGTTTGTTGAGATCCGCTTCGGGATTGTCCATCAGCGGCAGGTTGATCGTGTGGCAATTGCCGCACATGCGAGAGCTTTTGATGTACGCATCGTGTTTCGGCTTGATGCCGAGAGAGTTGTTCATTGGATCCGTGACGATCTCTTTATCCTCGAATGGTCCAAATATTTCCGCCGGATTGCCGGTCGTAAAATTGCCGGTGATCCTGGTCTTGAGAAAATCGATGAACGGAATTCTATCTTCGACGATGCGATGGCACGCCATGCAACTAACGCCATCACGCGCCAACGCGCCGTAGATGTAGGATCCGTCTTTACTGGTATCGTAAGTCGCGTAGACGAGCTCGCGTTCGAAGTTGCCTTTATCAGGACCACCGTGATCGTCGTCGAGACGGCGTTTACCCATCACGCCGTGACACTTGAAGCACGTGTTGTTGATGACTTTGATCTTTTCCGCAACTTTCGCCGGATCATTTTTGAAGAAGGTTTTTACAAACTGAATCTCGCTGTCGAGTTGTGCGTAGAAGATGGGATCACGTCCGGCTAATCCCATCGGCGACCAGCGCCACTCGCCAAATGGTGAAACGTTCATTACGGGAGTTGTGCCGTCAGGTTGTTTTGGGCCCGTGTAGAGCATGACGTTTCCATACGTGCCGCCACTGTGACAACCCATGCACTGATCGGAAGTAAGGAACTGATTCGGGTTCGGCGACGGCGCAGGCTTCGAGTCCGGCGTCCCGATATTCGCCGGATAAATGTGATCGTAAGTTTCACCTGGAAACTTTTGCACTTTGTCGCGCGGCACTGGACTTATCGATTTATAAAACGCGACGAATTTCGGATCGATGGTCGCAGGTCTCAACATCGCCATCTCTCGGAAAATCTCCTGCTCCTGCACATCGGTCGCATCGGTGTTATGTCCGGCAGTAGGAACACCGCGATCACTTTCCGCCGCTTCGCTACACGGGAATGCAGGCCCTGATGAATGCGGCGTTACTGGCGCCGACGCCCACGACAGATCGACGAAGTAAGAATCCGGATCGCCTGGAAAACCGTTGATGTTCTTTGAGTAAGTAAACGTGTGCTCTCGTTCCGCCGAAGCATGACACCGCACACAATAGAGTCCGAATCCCGCATAGGGAACTGCGAATGGCGGATTGTTGTTGTCAACGCATTGGGCTTCCCACATCTCGGCCCAGTACCAACCATCCTGCGATCCTTTACTGTCCTTGATCATGATGGTCCAACCATTGATCCCCGCCGGTGGCTTGAGTTGGTATCGGGCTGCGGGCGGGGAATACTGTTCCTTCACGATCATCGCGCCATCCGGAATCACCTGCTTTGAGTCTTTCTTAATGAGCCACTTGATGACGTCTGGTGAGTAATAGATTTTTACAGTTGGATGAACACCGTAACTGACGCCGTTGACAAAAGGTCCGGTGTCGCGAAGTTTTTTATCTTCACACCACGTGAGGGTTTTGTATGTTCCACTGGTGAGAAATGATTTGAGTTGTGCCTGAAATTCCTGAAGTCTCCATGGCGGGAAACTGCTCGGCAGCGGCAAGCCGCTTTCAGTTCCGTTGGCGCAGGGTGACGTCTGTGCCCCGATCGAGGGTGTTAGTAGAACTAAAACACAAATTAGGATCGAACATGGAACGAGACTATTACGCGTGAATCGGATTTGCATGTTTCAGGCTCCTCAGTGTGCCGCGTGCTGCACCTGCGATATCAACGGACTGTTACCCTTCGGGAATGTGAGGAAAGACGCGGGCAATTTATCTCGCGGGGAAAATGCGCGTCAAGGTTTTTATCGGAAGCGGGACGCATCGACTCTCGCCGGCAGGTTTCGCAAACTTGCTAAATTTGTGACAGTCTGGTCAGCGCAGGAGGCGACCGTTTATAATTAATTCACCCCGTTAGCCCCTTCCGATTAACCAACCGTTCAAGGGAGTTCATCATGTTGCACAGACTGTTTGTTCTACCAGTTATCTTTGTGTGCTCCGTTTTCATTGTTTCCAGTTCAGTGGCGCAGGAGCCCTATAGATTGAGCGATAAGGATGTCGAGAGGATCATTCGCCGCATTGAGCAACAGTCAGATCGTTTCCGCTCGAGTCTCGATTCCGCGCTCGATAAGAGTCGTTTCAATGGCTCCAACCGCGAAGACGACATCAACTCATTTATCAAAGACTTTTACGAACAGACCAAGCACCTGCGAAATCGTTTCGATAAACATCAATCGGCGGGTCCCGACGTCGAAGCCGTGCTCGGTCGCGCCGCACGCATCGACGACTTCATGCGCCGGAATCGTCTCACGTCCAAAGCCCAGGACGACTGGACCACGTTGAAGAGTAATCTCGATGAGCTGGCTTCGGCGTACAACGTGAGCTGGCGTTGGGATCGCGGCTACAGCGGTGATTACCGGGAGCCGAACGTGAGCTATCCGTCAGGCACAACTGTCGGCGGCGTTCCTTATCGTGTCACCGATCGCGAGGTCGAAAGAATACTTCGCCGGATCGAACAACAGTCAGATCGTTTTCGTTCGGCGCTCGATTCTTCGCTCGACAAGAGCCGGTTAAACGGAACGCGGGAAGAGGATGATATCAACCGCTTTGTGAAAGAGTTTTACGAAGGGACGAAGACGCTGCGCGATCACTTCAACGATCACAAATCGACCAGCGCGGATGTGCAAGCCGTGTTGGATCGAGCAGCGAGCATTGACTCGTTCCTGCGACGCAATCCGATGCGCCGGAACAACGCGGTCCGCGAATGGGATCGACTGCGTGGCAATCTCGACGAGCTCGCGCAGGTTTACAACGTGAGCTGGCAGTGGCGTTAGCTTGGAACAAACTGCTCAAGTACCGCTCGGATTACACTCTCGCAGACGGGACAGAAAGGTGGGGTTACCCCGCGCATCTTACACTCTGCAAACGGGCGATAGACGTTGCAGTTGGAATACATTGCGCCTTCATACGTTCCAACCGCGCCAGGGGCTGCCGGCGTCGCAGGAGGAATGCAGGTCGACGCCGTGCAGCTTGGTTCGCACTGCGAGGGCATTGGTGTAGTTGGCGAAATCAACCCTCGCCATTTGTTGTTGGCGCGATTTGTTTCGCGGGTAACGTTGGGCTCCCGGGGTTCTCCCACCGGCGTGGCGGAGCCGTCTCCACCGTACTCATCGGCCAATCCGAAGGCGCTGTGTCCCATTTCGTGAATAGCGGTCAGCGCTGCTGATGCGTCTGCCGAGCAGGTTGCGATGGTGCCCCCGGAGCCGCCGGATTTACTTGCATTAACTATGCAGAGGATCTGATGTCTGCGTTGGACATGTGTGTCTGCCACTGATATCGCCAGAGTATTATTCACCGTAAGCAGACGCTCCAGTATTCTGTCGCCGAACCTCGAGCAAAAGGTTGCGTCAAAAAATGTCCTTGCCGTAACCGGAGATCCACCACCACAGCCTGGATCGTCGGCGCCGCTGTCCGTCGAGACGACATCGATACGAAAGACGTTGATGCCGGAGAATAGCTCGCCAAAAGGCGCGGTTGCGCGGAAGGTCGCAAGAAAGTTTTCTACGTCCGTGTGATACTTCGTTATTTCAGTTTCGCGGTAACCGTCACCAATGATGACGAGATTCCAGCGATCGCTGTTAGGTCCATTGTCGACGATCTTCGTCGAACTCAAAACATGGCCGTCACTCGAGCTCATGTTCCACCTCCTAATTAGGCTGTTTTGATAGTTTGAAGCGCGCTAGTTCTCGCGAGGGCGGCTCTGGCTCACCGGCTGGCGGTGGATGAGCAGCTGACGGCGGATGAGCGGCTCGCTCCGCTCGCCGTGCTCTGGACGCTTCCGGATTGAGAGACTCACCGAACAGTGCGACGTTGCTGGCATCGTCGTAATCGGGAACGAGAACTTCGAATGTGTTTTCTGTGGCAGGACCAAACACGCGCTCAATTGTGCCATCGGGGTTAAAAACTTCCACCGAGTCACCAAGTGGAAAATGGAGCAGGCGGTGGTCCAGCACCTGATTGTTTTCATCTTGAACTTCGAGCCAGTAACCGCCGTGTGTACCTTCCTGCGGAGGTGCTCCTACTGACGGAGGAGCCATCATTTCGAGTTGCTCCTCTTTGACTAGTTCGATCTGATCGCCAGCCACTCGGAACGTGAGTCGTCTACTCTGTCGCGGTGGCCTTGGACGTTGGCTTGACATGCTTTTCCTCCCGCCTATTGTTTAGGCTAAGTATCTGTCTAATAGTAATGGTGAGGAGGACCAAAATGTTTCGCGAGGTGAATATAACTGTAGCTGGAACAAGTGAGGAGGGCTTGCTCGCTGCTAAGGAATTAGTCCTGAAGCGGGGGCAAGCCGCTCTTCCTGACTAGTTCTATTTGTTGATTGCTAGTTAAGTCGGCGATCCGTAATTGCCGGCGGACGTGGTGCGACCGAGACTACCAATCACGGCCAGGAGTTCGTCTGGTTCAACGGGCTTCGCGAGATGAACATGAAAACCTGCCAGCAAAGCACGCCTCCGGTCGATTGCTCCAGCATAGGCCGTCAGTGCTACGGCCGGAATATTACCGCCTTTCTCCGGCGGTAAGGCTCGAACTTCTCTAATCAGGTCGTATCCGCTTTCGCCGCTCATTGCTATATCACTTAGCAGGACGTTTGGAAGTTCTTCCTGAATAAGTATGAGGGCATCTCTTGCTGAACCAACCGCTGCAACTTGCGCGCCGCAT
Organism: Pyrinomonadaceae bacterium; assembly: GCA_035257785.1. Taxonomy (GTDB): domain Bacteria; phylum Acidobacteriota; class Blastocatellia; order Pyrinomonadales; family Pyrinomonadaceae; genus PSRF01. The sequence goes on along the minus strand of DATEWS010000503.1, from coordinate 7,948 downwards.
TCCTGAAGGATCGTGGTCAACAACTCTCGCGTGTCAGGCTCGTCTTCCACAACCAGCACGTTAATCCCGTCTAGGGCGCATGGATCAGCCGGATTGATGCTTCTTTTCCAATCTCGCCGCGCGGTGTTGGAAAAGAGATCCACAGACTCAGCCGCCACCTCGGATGGAGCCAGTGGAAAATCGACTGTGAACGTCGCACCCTGTCCCACACCAGGACTTTCCGCCTTCACTGATCCGCTGTGCTCGCGCACGAGGTGTTGCACTATCGCGAGTCCCAGGCCGAGACCACTGTGTGCGCGGACGTTAGACGAATCCGCCTGTTTGAACCGCTCGAAAATGTGTGGCAATACGGCTGCGTCGATTCCAATACCATTATCCTGTATGCGCAACTGCGCACGCCCATCGATGCGCTCGAGATTGACGTCGATGTGCCCGCCTTGATTTGTAAACTTGATTGCGTTCGACAATAAATTTCCGACAACTTGCTTCATACGAGTGGGATCCCCGAGAACTGGACCAGCGTTGTCGTCAACATTGGCAGCGATGTCAATGCTCTTGGCTTCGGCTGCGGGACGAAACTCATCGATGACGTCTTTTACGACTGCGGCAAACTGAACCGGCTGAAATTCAATTCGCAGTTTTCCGGTTATGATCCGCGAGACATCCAAAAGATCTTCTATTAATTTCGATTGCGCCTGAGCATTTCTCTCCACGATTGTGAGGGCGCGATCCTGCTCAGTTTTGCTTAGTTTGCCCATGCGTAACAGACGCGACCACCCGAGTACTGAAGTTAGCGGAGTTCGCAATTCGTGAGAGAGAGTTGCGAGGAATTCATCTTTGACTCGATTGGCTTGCTCCAACTTGGCTGCGTGTAGCTGCAAAGCCTCGGTCATCCGTCTGATGTTGTTGATGTCGCGGCCGACACCAAAACCGATTCTTTCTTCGGGGACGGGGTAGTAGCTCCACGCGACCCACTTGTAATCGCCGTTCTTGCAAAGACATCGATTCTCGAGCGACCTCGTTGGCGCGCCGGCTCGCAACTTTGCATATTCTTTAATGGCGGCTTCTCGATCGTCCGGGTGCAGGAGATCGAACACCGGCCGGTGCTGTAGCGCTTCGGTTGAATAGCCGAGCACTCGTTCAAAAGCCGGATTAGTTCGGAGAAAATAACCGTCCAGGTGAACGATACATAGCATGTCCATCGACAAAGTAAAGAAGCGGTCACGTTCCTCCTCCAACCTTCGTTTTTCGGTCACGTCTCGCATGATCTTGATGAATCCGATCAGCTTTCCGGCTTCATCATGGACGGGACTGAGAATGCCACTTGCCCAGAACCTCGATTGATCGCGACGCAAATGAAAGCGCTCGTCCTCTGCGCGACCAATCGTCATCGCTGTTTCCATTTCTTTCTCCGGTTCCTTCGCGGCGCGATCTTCCGGAGTAAAAAAGATGAATGCACTCTTGCCGATAACTTCGTCCTCCGTGTATCCGAGGATGCGCTCGGCGCCGCGGTTCCAGTTGATGACGCGACCATCAGTGTCAGTCAGGAAAATGGCGTAATCCTTGATGTCATTTTCTACGGCTCTGCGGTACAGGTCGTCCGCTTGTGAGTCTGAAATGCCGATGTCGGCATGTGAATGCGTAGGACGTGGTTCCATTTCCCCTCCTTCATGTTGGCGTTGTTGGCCGCAAGCGAGATGCCAGAATCGCGCAGTGGTCTGGAATTTGACGCGAATAAAAGTTGTTATGACCTACGGACTACCCGCGCGCGCATGCCGCGTATGCAGACGAATTGAAGGACTATTTATACGAGATGCTGGCGGTGGAAATAGCGGATCCGATTTATGCGGGCGCATTGGAGGCGCGGGATGAATGCATACAGTGACGAACCTCGTGTGCGTTACATCACTACACGAATTGTGCGGCGGCGTACATGGCCTATTACAGTTAGAGGCGCCTGGCGGCGCCTCTATCGGTCTGGGCTAAGTTGTGACTTAGCGTTGACGCTCGCCCAGCTTTTACAAGCCAATCAACAGTCACATGGTGGTTGAGTCATAGTAATAAACTGCAACCCTGAAAACATGAGTGATTCCACCTATAGTTCAAGACCTTTAGAGATACTACGGGCTCATCCCGTGGCATCATCACGGCTTTTCTTTCAATACATAGCGTGCGATTTCGACGCGGTTGCTGAAACCTTTCTTGTCGAGTATGTGACTGATGTGGTTCTCGACGGTGCGTACGCTGATGTCGAGTTGGGCGGCTATTTCTTTGTTACTCAAACCACGCGACACGGCGAGCGCGACACGGTTCTCAGCATCAGTTAAAGCTTCGTCCTGAAAACTCATGCCGGCTGACTCTGCTGAACTAACCAGTTGCGCGATTTGTGAGTGAGTTCTTTCTACTCGAGTGAGGATGCCGTTCACGACGGCAATCAATTCCTCCGGCTCGAACGGCTTCGTCAGGTACGCGTCGACGCCAGCGCGGAAACCTTCGATACGATCCGCGGTTTCGTCCTTCGCGGTGAGAAACACTATCGGCACGAGCGCTGTTCGCGGTGAGCCGCGCAGGTGTCGCGCGAGTTTGTATCCATCCATTCCCGGCATTCTGATGTCGCTGATAATCAGGTCCGGGATTGATTCAGCCAATTGAATCAGCGCTTCGTTCCCGTTGCGCGCAGTGTTCACTTCGTAGTTTTCAGCTTTGAGACATGCAGCCACCGCGCGCAGAAGATTTGGCTCATCGTCAACCACCAACAAGCGCTTTGACATCCGCATTCTCCTCGCTTTCTTCGGCCGCGACATCTCGAGGCAGGCGCACAGTGAACGTCGTTCCCACGCCTTGTTTGCTCTCAACCCTGATTTCGCCTTCGAGTTGGCCGACGATGTGTTGCGCCAGGTAAAGACCGAGACCAACTCCGGCCGCCGACGCGACATTCGCTTCGGACGCGCCGCGATAAAACTTGTCGAAGACGTGTGGCAGATCAGCTTCGGGAATTCCTTTGCCCGTATCACTCACACTGATCGCCGTCATGTCGTGATCTTGATGAGCGGAAACTGTCACACGGCCACCTTCGGGCGTGTACTTAATCGCGTTATCAATCAGCCCGCGAAGCACTCTTCGTAGTGCTTCAGTATCACCACTCGCCGCCGGCAACCCGGTCGGAACATCTGTCGTTAATTTAAGACCCAGCGACTCCGCACGGTGCCGCTCAACGCGCACGCACGAGTCGATCAACTCAGCAACATCAACTCGCGTTTTACGAAGCTTGTAAGCGCCCGATTCAATACGTGAAAGGTCGAGTAGAGTGCCGACGAAATCTATTTGCCGATCGCATTCGACTGCGATCGTTTTTGAAAAATCGAGCTTTTCGTCAGTAGCGACATCGTTTCGCTGTAGCAGGTGCGCCAGCAGTTTGATCGTCGTCAAAGGTGTCTTGAGTTCGTGAGAAACGTTGCTGACAAATTCTGACTTTAATCGGTCGAGTTCCGTTAGTCGTTCTTCGCGTTCTGCGATCTGCGTCGCCATCGTGTTGAAAGCAGTACCGAGATCGCCGATCTCACCGGCTCCGACGCGTGGCGCTCTTGCCGATAGATCCCCGCCACCGAGCTGTTGTGCAGCCGCACGCAGGCGACGAACCGGCAAGACGATGCTTCGCTCAATGACGAGGGCTGCGAGCAGCGCGAGTAATAGTGCGACCAAACCGATAAGTGCATAACGAGTCAGACGTTGTCGCGCGGGCTCGTACAAAGTCTCACTGGGAATACCGATCATCGCCACGAGACCAGTCTCTCGTACATGCGCCATACCGTAGACGCGTTTTATTCCATCGATCGGACTGGTTAGTTCAACGACATTCGTTCGTTCCTTTGTGAGCACTGAAGAGAGTGGCGCCCAACCCACATCGGGTTCCGAAGGTGCTTCGGAGCCGCGGCGTCGATAGAGAACACGGCCGTCTGAATCGACGACGGAGATGATGACCTGTGGTGAGAGTTCAATGCTGTCGAAGAGTTGATTGATTGCAGCGCCATCGATTCGAGCAATGACAGCGCCAGCCTTGTCAATGGGGACGGCGATGATAACTATCGGGCGTGCTTCGTCGAGCGTGCGATCGGTAACGACGGCCCATGAGTTACGTTCACGCATCTCCGAAACGAGGTAGTCGGTAAGCGCGTTGGGAAGGATCTCTCTGCGACTTGGCTGCGACATTAACGTCGTTCCGGCTGCGTTTGTGATGCGTAAATCAAGCCAGAAGGGTCTTGTGCGCAGGACGTTTTCGAGGTTCTCGCGAATGACGGGAGTGCCGGTGTCTTTTTCACCAGCGAGGGCTGCGATTGCGTCGAGGGCTTTCTTTTGATCGTCGAGCCAGCGTTCGAGAGCGACTGATGCGAGTTCGACTTGTTGTTTTACGGAGTCGTTCAATTGAGAGCGACTCAGCCGCCACATATTTCGCAGGTCGAGGGCGCCCACGAGAACGAGCGGCACGGCGATACCGGCAGCCAGAAGTAACAATTTGCCGCGAATTCCCAACGTTCACAATCCCCGATCGAGCGTTTGGATAAAGTATAGCAAGCGAAGGGTGCGGAATAAGAAAGCCGGTGTTGTGGTAGCGCCAAGGGTGCGGAATAAGAAAGCGGTGATGTGGTAGCGCCAACGGCGCGAAATAAGAAAGCCAGGGCCAAGCTCGAGCGAAGCGAGCGCGTCGGCCCTGGTTAAATACCCAAAAAAGCGGGTGAAGGCCTGAAAGGCCGAAATACGTATTCCGCCCTTTTCAGGGCTGACACGCTTTATTTTATTAAGTTACCAGGGCGACGCGCTCCGCGCTTGCCCCTGGCTTTCATATCTTGCGCCTTTGGCGCTGAGAACCGGGAGGTTACATCTTCTGCATCGTTATCGTGATGATGGGTTTGTCTCCGGCGGTCCGGTTGTACGACACCCAGTAGCCCGCTTCGGGATAACGATTGAGCTGGTACATCGAACCATCATCTTTCGCCGTCAGCGTCGCTCCGAGCACTGCGTCAGGTGTCGGCGCCTGATTCGCGTCGCCGAAATAGTCAATCGAGATGGCTGTTACCCTACCTTTGTCGTCGTAATAGATTTGCGCGGACTCATGCTCTGAGAAATTCAGCAAATCCTGGTGGTCGCCCTTCTTGATGCGGTCAAGTTTCCCGCGGACCTCGTCAGCGGACATGCCAATCGTCACGCCACGATAATCCTTATAAACGGGGACGTTCGCCGTCGCAGCATTCTTCGCCGCCGGACTCCGCACATTTGCAACTTCCGTTTGTCCATTTGTGATAACAGCCGATAACACAAGAACGAGGGCAAGTATCAATAGCTTCATGCGCCGATCATACAGGGATAAATTGCCCCGCACATCGGTGTCATCACCCACTTTTCATAGGTGTTTACACTGATTCGCCGTCCCGCACTTCGAGCTACTATAAGAAAATCCTCTTTGGAGCTGAACAGAAAGTAAGGGTAAGAAAGCGATAGGGCAGCACGTCAAGGCGTGTTGCCCTAGCGACTTTACAGCAGCCGCTATCTTCTGCGTCGCATAACAAAGAACAACACGAGTCCGATTGCCAAAAGGACAAAAGTTCCCGGCCAGATCCAAAGCCCGCGATCGCTGCTGTAACCGCCGACGATGACGCATCCTGAAGCGCCGAAGACAATTACAACCAAAAGAAAAACGGTGCGTGTTATGTGTGAACCATTCAACATCGTCGTCTTAAGCTACAGGCTGTGTAGTTTCCTTCGAAGCCACCTGGCGATTGTTCGGGAGAGTCTGCTCGCCAGTTTGTGTTTCAGTTGACTCTCGTCCCCAGTGCCGGTGCAGACTCATTGCTTCAATGAATTCCGTCGCAAGCACTCCAATATCTCCGTCTCCAGTGACGACGCCCGGCTCCGCATCGTGGCCATTTGAACCGCCGTTCATTGGCGACAGCAACGGCACTCCCGCAGCTCGCAGCAGTTCCACTCCGGCTCCGGCGGCGCCGATAGTTTTGCAATGCCTGTATGCTTCAAGCACGAAGTTCATCGATTCATTTTCCTGAAGCAACGAATCGATACTCGCCTGGCCACCCGGCACATACACCGCGTCGAACAACACTGACGACGCAGTCAGCAGGCTGAAATCCGCTTTGACAACTTCGCCTTCCTGTCCCATCAGCACTCCCAAATGCGGAGCCACTGTCATCGCTTGTGCTCCAGCCGTAAGCAGCGCCTTTTTCATTTCCAGCAAAGATATGTCGTCAAATCCGTCACCGACGAGGAATGCGACTTTTCGTGTCTTAACTGCATCGCCGAGGTTGTTGAGCATGCTCAGCGCGGGCGACGTGCCCATATCAATCTTCGTTCGCTTTGGTTGAAACTTCTTCGGATCACCATCGGCGGGAACATTCATATTCAGCGGCAAGTCGAGTTTTGCCGGAATCGAAAGGCCAAGTCCGGTCGCAACCTTTTTAGCGAGCGTTTTGTCGACCTGGGCAAGTAGCGCCAGCATGCGTTCGCGAATCGGCGGCGTTTCCACTTTGCCTAACTCGAAGCGAAGCGCTTTTATTATATGGTTCTGCTCGACTTCGGATTGACTGTTGAAGAACATAGTCGCTTGACTGAAATGATCGAAGAAGCTCGGACTTCTTTCGCGAATCTTCTGCGCGTCGATCTTTTCTGCGTAGCTGGTGAATCCGCCCATATCCACACCGGCTTGAAACGGACAACCGCCACGAAGACTATTCGGATCGTAACTCGTCCGCCCGCGATTGATCGTTTGTCGCATGAACCCGTCGCGATTGTTATTGTGAACCGGTGCGACCGGTCGGTTGATTGGTATTTCGTGGAAGTTCGGTCCGCCGAGTCTCGTCAGTTGCGTGTCGAGATACGAAAACAGACGACCCTGAAGCAGTGGATCGTTCGTGAAGTCAATTCCGGGAACGATGTTGCCAAGGTGAAAGGCAACTTGTTCAGTTTCAGCAAAGAAGTTGTCGGGATTGCGGTTTAGCGTCATCTTCCCAATGCGCTGCACCGGAACGAGTTCTTCGGGAATTATCTTTGTCGGATCGAGCAGATCGAAATCAAACTTGAATTCATCCTTTTCCTCTACGATCTGAACGCCGAGTTCCCACTCCGGATAGTCGCCGTTCTCGATCGCTTCCCACAGATCGCGCCGATGAAAGTCCGGATCCTTACCTGAGATCTTCTGTGCTTCATCCCAGACAACCGCGTGCAATCCGAGCAGTGGCTTCCAGTGAAACTTTACGAATCGCGCTTTGCCCGCTTCATTGATCAAACGAAAAGTGTGAACTCCAAAGCCCTCCATCATGCGAAAGCTTCTGGGTATCGCACGATCTGACATCACCCACATGATCATGTGCATCGACTCAGGCGTCAGCGAGATGAAATCCCAGAACGTGTCGTGAGCCGAGGCTGCCTGCGGTATCTCGTTGTGCGGTTCCGGTTTGACCGCGTGAACCAAATCAGGAAACTTGATCGCGTCCTGAATGAAGAACACGGGGATGTTGTTACCGACGAGATCGAAGTTGCCTTCCTGTGTGTAAAACTTGACGGCGAAACCACGCACATCACGAGCGAGATCGGTCGATCCGCGCGAGCCCTGGACGGTCGAAAAGCGCACGAAGACAGGCGTCCTGACTGAAGGATCCTGGAGAAACCCGGCCTTCGTGTATTGGGTCATCGGTTCGTAGACTTGAAAATAGCCGTGCGCTCCTGAGCCACGAGCATGCACCACTCGTTCGGGAATGCGTTCGTGATCGAAATGCGTGATCTTTTCACGAAGCAGAAAGTCTTCAAGCAGTGATGGACCACGATTTCCCGCTTTGAGCGAGTTTTGGTTGTCGTTGATCCGGATGCCTTGATCGCTGGTCAGGAACTCTCCAGCCGATTCTTCCATGTTCTTTTCGAGATCCTCGATTTTTGGATCGACTGC
>DATEWS010000502.1:0-2376 GCA_035257785.1 Pyrinomonadaceae bacterium | reverse complement strand
GCCGCTTCATACTCATCCCAATTACGTATCACGATCTCCGTCTCGATATTCAGCGCCGCTCGCCACATCGCCGCGATCGACTGCGCCACGATCCGCTGTTGCTCGTTGCGGTTGATCAAAAGCCTGATCACAGGAAAGCCGGCGCCGTTTGCATAACCGGCTTCGGCGAGCAGTTCTTTGGCTTTGTTGACGTCGTGTTCGAGCAGTTCCGCTTTATCGACGACCGGCTTTTCGCCGGACATCGCGTCAGGAAGGAACTTTCCGGCGGGTTCAGTTGCGCCGCCGAGATCGTCGCGACTGACTCGTTCGCGATCGATCGCAAGCGCGAGTGCTTCGCGTACGCGCACGTCGTCGAAAGGCTCTCGCGAAGTGTTGAAGGCGTAGTAAGTCAACGCACCATACGTCGAACGGCGAAAGTCTTTGTACGGAGTGAGCAGCTTGAGCGCGAGTGGTTCGAACGGCGCGTTTGTAACAGCGTCAATTTCACCGGCTTCGTAAGCGCTGAGCGCGTCTTCGGCGTCGGGAGTGTTGACAAACGTCACGCGATCGAGAGCGACTGAAGCATCGTCCCAGTAGGTTTTAGTGCGTTCGAGTTTGACGCCGTCGTTACCAGCCGCTGACAGGTGAAACGCGCCGTTGGAGATCAAATCATGCGAATCGAGGCGGGTCGTGTGATCCGCGGCTTCGACTTTAACGGGACGAAAAACCGGATGGGCTACGAGCGCCGGAAAACTATTGTCAGGCCGTTCGAGGGTGACTTGGAGAACGTGATCGTTCAGCGCTCGCGCACCGAAACTGTGTGGAGTTGAAACTGTGGGAGCCGCACCTTCGATGTTGGCGAGCAGTTCCGTGTGTGGCGCGAGTGGTCCGATTTTGAGCGTGCGTTCCCAGGAGCGAACGAAGTCTTCAGCAGTAACTTTTTCGCCGTTGGACCAACGTGCGTTGTCACGCAGGTAGAACGTCCAGACACGACCGTCGTTTGACGACTCCCAGCGCGTTGCGACTCCGGGCACAGCTGCAAGCGTTTGCGGATCGTAATCGGTCAGTCCTTCGAACAGCGCACGCACTGCGTCGGTGTCCGGCGGCGCAGCGGCAAACGCCGGATCGAATGTTTGCGGTAGGCCGCCATTGCTCCAGCGAAACTCCTGCGTCTTCGGAGCGACTACTTTGCCGTAATAAGTCGAGGGCTCACCGGAGCTAAAACAGCCGCTATGCGTCAAACACAGCGCGAGCAACAGTGAACAGATAGAGGGGAAACGTTTTTTAGCCACGCATGACACGGATTAATTGATTATAGACTTCAACAGTTCGAGCTCTCGTCAGATCAAAGCCATCGGATGTATCGATCAGATAATCGGCAAACTTCTGCTTCTCTTCCTGCGGCATCTGAGAATTGATGCGTCGCTCCGCCTCTTCGCGCGAGAGCTTGTCGCGCAGCATGAGCCGTTCGAGCTGCACCTCCGGACGGCAATGGACCACGATCAGTTTATCAAAACGCTTGTAGCCGCCCGACTCAATCATCAACGCCGCATCGACGATGCCGATACCTTTCGGATCTTCGCGCTCCCACTCGCGCAGGATCTCGTCCTGGCGCGCGATGATGAACGGATGAAGAATGTGATTCAGCCGCTGCCTGCGGTTTTCATCAGCGAAGATCAGTGCTCCAAGCCGTTTCCTGTCGAGCGTTCCATCCGTGTTCAAAACGTCTTCACCAAACTCCTGCACGATCGCCTTCAGGCCGGGCGTCGCAGGCATCACGACCTCACGCGCCGTCAGATCAGCATCGAGCACATGACAACCGACTTCGATAAAGATCGATGCTACATATGATTTACCAACGCCGATCGATCCTGTTAGTCCAACACGTAACATAAATCACCGGCGTCTCAGCGTCGCGGCCTTCAACGTGTTCTTCATCAACATCGCCACTGTCAACAAACCGACGCCTCCAGGCACGGGCGTCAACTTCCCTGCAACTTCCGCGGCTTCGGCAGGGTGCACGTCGCCGACAAGCGTTGACCCACGTTTGGCGAGCACCTCGAGCCGCTTCTCAGCTTCGCTGCCGAAAAGCGCTCGAACCTGTTCAGCATCTGAAACCCTGTTCATCCCAACGTCGATCACAGTCGCGCCCGGTTTGATGTGATCGCGGCCGATGAAACCCGCGCGTCCGATCGCGACCACGAGCAAGTCGGCAGTGCTTGTTACAGCGGCCAGGTCTCGCGTACGCGAATGACAGATCGTCACCGTCGCATCTCTTTGCAACAGCAACTGCGCCATCGGCCGTCCCACGATCTGGCTGCGGCCCACCACACACGCGTTCGTGCCGCGTATCTCAACGTCGCTGTCGTCGAGTAGCTCCATGATGCCGGCGGGAGT
>DATEWS010000501.1:0-2214 GCA_035257785.1 Pyrinomonadaceae bacterium | reverse complement strand
GAATCGGAAGTTTTGAAACGCACTGTCGGCGAAACACAGCGCGTGGCCCAAACCGAAGCCACGGTGCTGTTGCTCGGTGAATCGGGCACGGGCAAGGAACTCTTCGCGCGCGCGGTTCATCATCTGTCGGCTCGTCGTAACCATCCTTTCGTGGCCATCAACTGCGCCGCCATTCCCGAAACGTTGATCGAAAACGAACTCTTCGGACACGAACGCGGCGCTTTTACAGGCGCAAGCGATCGGCGCCAGGGGAAGTTTGAACTTGCAGCGGGTGGCACAGTTTTCCTGGATGAGATTGGAGAGTTGCCACTCGGCGTGCAGGGAAAACTGTTGCGCGCGATTGAAGAAAAAGTCGTGGATCGAATCGGCGGCCGCGCGCCGGTCGCAGTGGATGTTCGTGTCGTCGCGGCGACGAATAAAGACTTGAAAACCGCAGTTGATAACGGTCAGTTTCGCGGTGACTTGTTCTTTCGTCTCGCGGTGTTTCCCATAGAAGTGCCACCGTTGCGCGAACGTGACGACGACATCGTTTTGCTTGCGGAACACTTTGCCTCCGAAATCGGACGGGAACTGCGTGGCCGCGAAGCCCACTTGACGGACGAAGCAATCGCAGCAGTAAAACAACATCGCTGGCCCGGCAACGTTCGCGAGCTCGAAAACGCAATCGAGCGCGCCTGCATCATCTCCGACTCGCTCGTTCTTCAACCTTCCGACCTGGGCTTTGGACCGTCAGACCTGCCTGAGTCAGAGACTCTCGACCAACTCGATCTTTCCGGCACACTGTCCGAAGCAGGTCATCGCGCCCTGCGTCTCGTCGAGCGAAAAAAGATTCGCAAGACTCTGGAGGCGAATCTCGGTAACAAGAGTAAAACCGCGGAAGACCTCGGTATCAGCTACAAGACGCTCCTCAACAAAATCAAGGAATACGCCCTCTGAGCTCGCTGGAAACCTCACGCCATTAAGTCTTTCTACTTCCTAGCTTGAAGAAACCAAGGACAAGGAGTCCCCAGTTATGCCCCAGATTTTCAACCTGCAACGCCTGATACTGGCCTGTGCAGCGTTCGCCATCATGACGGTGGCCTCATCCACCGCCTGGGCCGATCCCATTACGATCACGGTCGGCAACCCAAATAACCAGAACACCGATAACGTGTTGTTCAACAACGGCAGTTTGGTTCACTCGGGTTTGTTGGTCCAGGGTGATTTTAATGGCGCCGGCGCAGGCTTCATCGTTGATTTCACTTCCGCCTCCGGTAGCGGCAACCTCGGCGTCAGCGGCGGTCAAGCTGTACTCGTCGGCGGCACCGGAAACATACCGTTTTCGAATACGACTGTTCAGCTCGAAAACGGCGCAACTTTCACTAAACTTATTCTGAACATCGACGTCACCGCCGGCTTACCACCGCCTACCCAGGTACAGTTCACTGTGAACTACACACTTTCGGGTGGGCAGGTCTTCAATCAGGTTTTCACGGTTGACACCAACGGCCAGAACTTCTTTGGCATCGAGGCTGCGGAAGGCGCTGTTATCAATAGCGTTACGGTCCAGGGACTCAACGGTACAACGTTCCAGGACATCAATCAGTGGCGTCTTGGCGGGTTCGCCCAACCTACTCCTGAGCCGGCCAGCATGTTCCTCCTCGGCACTGGACTCGTGGGAGCCGCGGGCGCGCTGCGTCGAAAGTTCAAAAAGGATGACACTGAATAATCGCGATTAGTCACGGGAGACAAAGCGATGTATACGGTACCGATGATTCTTCCATTTGAAGCGACTGGCCGTATCTACGTTCTCGAGGATGAAAAGGGCCAGGTCGTAGGAACCGGGTCACGCGAAGTCTGCGAGACCCTGCTATACCTCATCGGCGCGGGTTTAGCGCCAGTGAGCGACCAGAGTCAGACCATGAGTCGCAGCAACGTTCGGGCTGCGATCACGATATAAAACAAAGCTGAAGTGCTCCTCTATAATTCTGGAACAAGCCCTACACTTGTTCCAGAAATTTTTTTTGAAATTTTTCTGGAGAGCTCAGCCTATTGAAAATATAGATTAGATATCCTGGAAAAACGGATGGTTGGTGCAGCGGCGGGCAGGCGGGCGGTCCGGGCTGCGCTTTTGTTTCTCTGCGGTCCTCTGCGGCTCTCTGCGGTCTCTGCGTTTACCGGGCGTCTTTCAACGCAGAGGCCGCAGAGGGCTGCAGAGATACGCAGAGCGCATTT
>DATEWS010000500.1:0-10807 GCA_035257785.1 Pyrinomonadaceae bacterium | reverse complement strand
GCAGCCGCTCGCAGCACTTTATCGCGTTGACCCGTGCCGGCAGCGTGCCACCGAATTGATCGAAGCGGGGCGCCGCAGGCCGTTAGACCTGGTCGAAGCGGTCAAAACACGATGGGTTTCGTTCGCTGAAATCACGAATCTCGATCAAGCGCAAAGGTTTTTTGTTAACATCAACACGCCCTCAGACTATTATGAGGCGACTCGACGTGGACCAGATACTCCAGTCTAACTGATGCAAACTGTCCGAGGTTACTCACGCTAATGCCACCGCGACGACGATTTGGTAAAAGACTCATCAAGTCTTTCCTGCCAATAGCGCTGGTGATTGTGATCGCTCTGGTTGGGTCGCTTTCGTTCATTGTTTACTGCGTTTCGCGTCCTGCCAAACGCCCTTACGTGGTGACGCCCGAGTCGTTCTCTAGGATCAGCGGGCGCGCGCTAAAAGTCACTGATGAAAGTTGGACCACGCTCGATGGCGGGCAGGCTCGCGGCTGGTTGTTGAAAGGAGCCGAAGGCGCTCCGGCGGTGGTGCTGCTGCATCGTTACGGCGGCGATCGTTCGTGGCTGTTCAATCTTGGAGTCAAGATCAATGAAGCGACGCACTGCACGATTCTCTGGCCCGACCTGCGCGGTCACGGTCAGAACCCGACGATCAGCTGGACTTCACTCGGCGCGCGTGATGGAGACGATCTCGTAGCGTCGCTGAATTATCTGCGCGGTTTGAAATCGGAGAATCAAAAGAAGCTTGTGGCTGAGAGTTTTGGTGTGTATGGCGTGGAGTTGGGCGCGTACAGTGCTCTGAAAGCGACGCGTAGCGAACCGCAGATCAAAGTGCTCGTGCTCGATTCGGTTTCGAGATCGCCAAATGAGTTGCTCAGTTCGGCTGTTTCGAGTTGTGTGGGTTTGGACAACAGCGTCGTGCAATCTTTTTCTCGGCTTGCGATGAGGATTTACATGCTGGGCACGTTCGACAACACGGACGCGTGCGAGTTCGCGCGAACGATCGGCGACAGGCGTGTGTTGCTGCTTTCGGGCGCCGAAGCCGGACGACTGAGAGATTCGACCGCCTCGCTGCAAAGCTGTTTTCCGAATCCTGGGAATGTTGAGATGCGGACTGATCTGCCGTTGAGCGGGTTTAGTCTTCCTTCAGCAACCGGCGAGCAAGGCGAGGCATACGATCGGGTCGTCATTGAATTCTTCGCCCGCAACCTGCGCTAATCAGGAGCAGTAGCAGCAGTCAGGAGCAGGTCCTGCCCCTGTTTTCTGCTCCTGCTCCTGGATCATGGTTTCCATCCCAAGACGGCGGTCTTGCCGTTGTCACCGATGATCTCGATTGTCGGTACGCCTCTGAACTTCTCCACATACTCCCTCGGAATAAACACGACGAACTTGCCGCCACGCGCACGCGCGTCGTCCACCGAGATCTCGTCGAACGTCAACGGTTCGCCATTCGCTCCGTAAACAACACGACGGTACGCGTAAAACTCCGCCGATCGATCGTCACTTCGCTGCGCGAGCACCGGCGCGTTCGCATAACCACGCGCATCTGCGAGCAACAGCAGATCTCGCACCGACTCTCGTCTCGCATAAGGCGCGGCAAAAAAGTTCAACACGACAAGCACGGCCACTAGCGTCGCACCTGCAATCAGCAGCGGCCATCTGCGATTCCGTACAAACGTCAACCGATCGCTGGCCAGAAGCGCTACGCCCGGCAAAGCCGGCAGCACATAACCCGGCAACTTCGATCCGGAAAACGAAAAGAAAACGACCGGCAACAACAGCCAGGCGAGTGCGAAGATGCGAACGATGCTGAGAGTATCGTCTCCACGCCAGTCCCACTTGCGCACCTTTGCAAGCGCGCTGATCAGGTGCACGGACCACGGCAGCGAGAGCATCAAAATGATCACCGGATAGAAATAGATCGGCTGTGGATGGTGATACTTGTTCGAAACGTACCGCGCAAAGTGATGTTGTATGAAGAATTCGTCGATGAACGTCCAGCCGTGTTTCGCGATCACTGGTCCATACCAGATCGCTGAAACTGCGACCGCGAGTGGCACACCCCAAAGTAAGCTCAGCCAAACAGATCGCGATGGCCATGAACGTCGCAAGAGATAGTAAACACCGATGACACCGAAAGGAATCACGATCCCAACGAGACCCTTCGCGAGTAACGAGAGGCCGACAAACGCGTAGAAGCCGGCCAACAACGATCGTTTCTGCCGCAGCTCGTGTAAAAGAAAAAACGCGAGTGACCACGTCGTCGTCATCGTTATGACTACATCGAAACTGGCAGCGCGTGAGAATACGATGAGCCCGAGAAACGACGCGGTTACGATCACGCTCCAAAATCCGAAATGACTGTACTCCTTTTCTACCTCCCGCCCGACAAGCCACACAGCGAGAATCGTCAGCAATCCGCACAAAGCCGGGCCGAGTCGTGCAGACCACTCACTCACACCGAAGATTTTGAAGCTCGCGACGATCATCCAGTAAAGCAGCGCCGGTTTTTCAAACCACGTGTGACCGCCGAGCGTCGGGGTGATCAAATCGCCACTAAGAAACATCTCGCGTGCGACTTGCGCATAGCGCGGCTCGTCTGGTCCAAGCAGCGGCAGTTTGCCGAGGCCGTACAAGTAAAAGGCGATGATGATGACGACGAGAAGAATGGGGACTCGCTTGGCAAGCGCTGAAGGATGCAAGTATATTCGGCTCCGATTCGTTATTCAGACTAACACATTATGTTGCGCACAGCAGTTATCGGAGTTGGCAGTCTTGGTAGCCAGCATGCTCGTATTCACGCCGCACTCGCAGCCGAAGGTCTTTCACAGTTCACCACCGTTTGCGATCTCAACGAAGAGACCGCCCGCGCGGTCAGTGGGGAAAGAAAAACAGATTGGACCACGAACTGGCGCGAGCTAATCGGGCGAGTTGATGCGGTGAGCGTCGCAGTACCTACTGAAGCACATTGCGAGATCGCCTGCGAACTACTCGAATCAGGCATTCACGTGCTCGTCGAAAAACCGATCGCGCGGACGCTCGATGAGGCCGACCAAATGATCCGCGCCGCCGAAAAAGGAGACGCCGTGTTACAAGTCGGACACCTCGAGCGTTTCAATCCGGCGATGGTCGCATTGCGTCCGCACGTTCGGAAGCCAGTCTATTTTGAGATTCATCGTGTTGGGCAGTTCACCGCGCGTTCGCTCGACATCGACGTTGTGCTCGACTTGATGATTCACGATCTCGACATCGTGCAGTGGCTCGTCGGCGAGGACATTGAGGTCACGAACATTCACGCGGTGGGTATCGCGATTCTTACGAACAAAGTCGACGCCGCGAATGCGCGTCTGGAGTTTTCATCCGGCGCGGTCGCGAACATCACTGCATCGCGAGTGGGAACGGAAAAGATCCGCAAGATGCGTTTCTTTCAACCGCACGATTACATCGCGATCGACTACACGACCAAACGCGCTTCGATAAGCAGTCTCGCGCCGCCGGGGGCGAGCGGCGCGTGGCCGGGCGTACACGTGAAGCATCTCGATATCATCGATGTCGAACCGTTGCGCGCGGAGATCGTTTCGTTTTTCGAGGCGGCGAGCGAGGGCAAGCCACCGGCGATATCGGGATTCGAAGGGCGCAATGCGCTCAGCCTGGCGCTGCGAACGCTCGAAAGAATTCGCGAGCACGCGGAGCATCCCGGTGTCAGCGAGCTCAGTGTTCGTTAAGATGTTTCACGCAAAGGCGCAAAGGAAGACGCAAAGCTCGCAAAGAAAAACTTAGCGCCTTTGCGCGTGTTCATTTGCGCCTTTGCGTGGAACATTTTTATGGCGACACGCAATGAACAACTCTCAGGACTGCTGCAAACGCACATCGACACGGGTGAGTTTCCTTCGGCAGTTTATCTTGTGGGTGAGCGCGATCAGATCATCTACGAAGACGCGCTTGGATACTCAGTAGTCGAACCTTATCGCATCGCGAACAAGCTCGACACGATCTACGACCTCGCGTCACTCACGAAACCGCTCGTCACCACATTACTCTGCGCGCGTCGTATTGAACTCGGTGAACTGACGCTCGACAGTTCCGTTTCTCACTACCTTGCCGAGTTCGATCGCACTGACAAACAGATCATCACGATTCGCGAGTTGCTGACCCATACGGCGGGTCTGCCCGCGTGGCGTCCGTTGTACCTGCTCACCGAAGATGAACCCGAACGAGCCGCGGGCGCGATTGCGAATCTCGATCTGGAGTACAAACCCGGCACGCGCGTGGTCTACAGCGATCTCGGATTCATCGCGCTCGGCATTCTGCTCGAACGCATGAGTCATCAACATCTCGCTGACATGGCGAAACACGAGATCTTCGAGGCGCTCAATCTGACGCAGACTTTTTTCAATCCCGAGATGGCGCTGCAAACGGGCATCGCCGCGTGTGAAACGGGCAACGCTTACGAGGCTGATATGAACAAGCAGAGCGGCGCGGGTGAGTACGCTAATTCGCGTCAGCGTTTGATCTGGGGTGAGGTGCACGACGGTAACGCGTACTTTCTTGGCGGCGCGGCAGGTCACGCGGGGTTGTTCTCAACTGCGCATGAAGTATTCTCGATCGCGCAGCAATTTCTTGGCGAGATGACGAAGTTGCTCACGCCGGATACTTGCCGACTCTTTCGCGAGAACATGACGCCGGGTTTGGAAGAAGCGAGATCGATCGGGTGGCAACTCGCGGCAACGAAAGATTCAACGGCAGGCGCCGACTTGTCGCCTGATAGCTTCGGACATAATGGGTTTACGGGGACGTGCGTTTGGATCGATCCGAATGCTCTGCGCGTATTAATTTTGCTGACGAACCGCACTCACGCACGCGCACTGCCGTTCGCGAATATCAATGCGGTGAGGCGTGAGTTTAATACTTTGGCCGCGAGTTTACGCAGATAAACGCGGGTCTGATCCGCGTTTATCTGCGTAATCTGTGGCTACAATCTAAATCTTAACGTTGTACCGATTACATTGAGATCCCCAGGAATGCTGACGCCATCGTTCTGTCGCAGGTAATAAAAGTCTTGCGTGAAGTGTTTGTTGAAGACCTTGCTCGCGCCGGCGGTGAATCGATTGCGCGCCCAGCGATCGATGCTCCAGTCGTAGAACACCTCATCCGCAACATACAACGACAAGTTCCACTCTTTATCACCCACCGCATGCTCAACCTGAAAACGATTGCGATACCGCGTTGACCTGGCGCCTGAGTTTCGCAGACGGCGCTCAATCAGATTTCGATCGCTCAACCTGAACTGATCGAGATTGAACCGCAACGTCACGGGCAACGACAGTCGATTCTCCCAAACTTTCCTCCCGCGAAACGGCTGCATCCCGATGTGCAGATAGTTCGGCGAGACCTGCCAGTGCTTCCCAATCTTCCAGGTAAACCCGGCGCCAACGCGTTCATCAACCGGACGACTGATATCGCGCCCCAATCGAAGCGTCCCGAGAATATTAAAGTCGAAGCTTTTCGTGACGGGCACCGCCAGTTGCACATCGGTCCACTGTTGATTATCCGTGCGATCGACAGACTGTGCCGACGCACACGTTGCCAGCAACATCAATAGCAACAGAATTTTCACTTTGTGCCTTTTTGCGGCAAGACAGTAAATGAGGTGACGGCGACCGCGACCTTTTCGCCGACGTGCAATCGAGTTGCGCTTGCTTCGGGTTTCGGACGAGTGGCGATGATCGATTTTGTGCTCGGGCGCTCAGGAGTTTCGGTCGTCAGATAGAAAGGAGTCTCGTCAGTTTTACACTCTTCGGCGCCGCTGACGTCGAGACGAAGACGCAAGCGTTCGTAAGCACCGACAAAAGTGATCTCTTCAATCCGCGCAGTCGCAAGTCTTGGCTGGCCCGAGCGTGGGAGATCTCCGCGACTCAGCAAAATGTCTTCCGGACGGAAGACGATCTTCACACAATCGCCTTCGCGAAACCTTTCTTTATCGAGCGACGCCGGAATGCGCGCCGAACCGACTTCGAGCAAGTCTTTTCGCACGGTGGCCTCGAGAACATTCGCGGCGCCGAGGAACGTCGCTACGTATTCCGTCGCCGGACGATTGTAGATCTCGAAGGGAGTACCGATTTGTTCGATATGGCCCACGTTGATCACGGCGACGCGATCGCCGAGTTCGAGCGCTTCTTCCTGATCGTGTGTTATGAAGACCGACGGCACATTCACCTTCTTCAACAGCGTGCGGATCTCGCGACGGAGATGAACGCGCGTCTGCGTGTCGAGCGCCCCGAACGGTTCGTCAAACAACAACACTTCGGGTTTGTAAGCAAGGGTTCGCGCGATCGCGACGCGTTGTTGCTGTCCGCCTGAGAGTTGCGACGGATATTTCTTGCGGTGCTCTTCGAGTTGAACGAGCGACAACAACTCATTCACGGTCTCGCGAATCTCTTTGCGTTTTCGTTTGCGAATGCGGAGTCCGTAACCGATGTTTTTCTCCACCGTCATCTTCGGGAACAGCGCATAAGATTGAAAGATGACTCCGACACCACGTTCGCGCGCCGGTAGTTCGGTGACGTCGCGGCCGTGCAAGATCACTTTTCCGGTGTACGGCATTTCGAGGCCGGCGATTATGCGCAGTATCGTTGTCTTCCCACTACCCGAAGCGCCGAGCAGGACCAGTACTTCACCTTCGGCGACATCGAAACTGATGTTCTCGAGCACGCTCGCTTTACCAAAACGCTTGCTGATGCCAACCACACTCGCAGCCGCAGCCGGCCGCTGCGGCGACTGCACCGGCTGAAGATCTTCACGCTTCGCGATGAGTGATTCTTTAGCCTTCACAATTAGTCAACGTCCAGCCAATCACGAGCGAAAAACAGCACGCTGAAAATCAGAAATGAAAACAGCGCGAGCACGATCGCGATCGCGTTCGCGGCTTCGATCTGACCTTCGTTGAACTTCGCGAAAATATAGAGCGGCGCAGTTTGTGTTCGTCCCGCAAGATTTCCGGAGACGAGGATCGTCGAGCCAAACTCGCCGACAGCGCGTGCGAACGTCAGCAACGCGCCCGAGACGATGGCGCCGCGCAACGACGGCAACGTCACGTGCCAGAACGTTTGCCAGCGTGTGGCGCCGATAGTCGCCGAGGCTTCTTCGAGTGAACGGCTCATCGTGTCGAAGACGGGTTTGATCACACCGAACGCGAGCGGGAAAGTGACGAAGATGTTAGCGAGAATGATCGCGCCCGCAGTGAACATGATTTGAAAACCATGCGGCGTCAACAAGCGACCGAGCGTGCCGTACGGTCCCCAAAGTAACAGCAAAGCGAAACCGGCTACGGCAGTGGGAATCGCGGTCGGCAACGAGATGGTGACGATGAGCGCATTGCGTCCCCAGAAGTTATAACGCGATAAAACGTAAGCAGCGAATAGACCGAAGATGACGTTGAACACAGTGGCCCAGAAGCTCGTGGCCATTGAGAGTTTGAGTGCGAAGATCGCTTCGGGCGCCATCAATGCCGCCCAAAATTTATCGAGACCATTGCTCGTGCCAAAGATAAAGATCGACGCCAGTGGCAGAAACACGAGTGGCAGCATCAGGAAAACGAGCATGCCGATGCTCAAGGGTCGAGCCACGTCAAACCCACGCACGTGTCGCATTGCCGGAGCTACCGTACTCATTTCCTTGAATCTCGCATTCTCTGCGGCCCTCTGCGGCCCTCTGCGGCTCTCTGCGTTGAAATATACTCATAACGCAGGGTACGCTGAGGGCCGCAGAGGGCGCAGAGAAAAACTACTTTCTTTGCACCTGGTTCCTGAAGATTCCCTCGATCACTTCCGGATAGGCTTTGTCCCACCCGCCAAATTCGTTAACCGTGAAAGGCATCTCGATGTGTCCGAAAGCCGTGTTCGCCTGATTAAGTGCATCGTTCGTCGCTGAGTAGAAATGAAACTTGACGAACGCATCCTGCGCTTCATCACTCCACAAGTACTGCATGAACGCATCAATCACTGGACGCTTCGCGGCAGTCACGTTCTTATCAATCACAACCGCTGGATGCTCGCTGAAGATCGTTGCCTGCGGGGTCACGATCTCAATCGGCTCCTTCGCTTCTTTCATTATCAAACCCTCAAGCTCGTAAGTGATTAGGGCGTCGCCGTTGCCAAGCTCAAAAGTCGTACGTGCTTCACGCGCTGAACCGGGCGTCGAGAGTACGTTTTTCCAGATCGAACGCAACAGTTGAATCGCGTTGCCCTTATCAGCGTCTGGCTCTTTCTTCACCTCGGATCCGTAGATCGCGAGTATGGACCACTGCGCGCCACCCGAACTGATCGGATCGGGATGAATCAGCTTGATGCCCGGCTTTGCCAGATCCGAAAAGTCCTTGATGCCTTTCGGATTTCCCTGGCGCACGATGATCACGAATGGTGTCTTGTTGACGATCCCGCGCGCGGGCAGCGAACGCCAGTCAGCGGTGACAAAACCGTCTTTCTGCAAACGCTGTACGTCGCGCTCAATTGAGAGGATCGCGACCTCGGCGGGCGCGCCTCGCAGGATCTGGTTGGTAACAGTCTCCGATCCGGCAAACGAGGATTGAAACAACAACACCTGACCGTGTTCCTGTTTCCACTTTGCGGCGAACGCCGGGAAGATCGCTTTTTCGAGCGACTCTTTCATCACCGAAAATCCGTAGAGTGTGATGGTGATATCGCCACTCTCGCCCGGTGGTTTTGGCAGACAACTGCCAGCGACCAGCGCCAGAAGTAGAGTCGTTAACCCGAGAAACGGGAGATTTCGAGAAATAACCTTCTTCATGAGGAACGCTGGGCCTCCTCCTCAATTCTGGTTGTGGGGGTTGCTCGTCTATACCACAAGACTTGGGCTGGTGGGAATAGTTAGCCACAGATTATGCGGATTGTAGTAGTATCGGGCCCGATGTGTAGTTCGCTTGTCCGCAAAGTCATCACTTTGCTGTTGGCTCATTCTCTCCTTCTCCCCATCGTTTACGGTCAGCAGCAAACTCAGGAAGTCACGCGCCCGCGCCGGACGCAACCCGTCTGGACACCACCGGCCGCGACTCCGGTCATCAACAGTCCAACCCTGACGACTCTCACTGGTCCAGAACCGACCATTCGGGTCGCGCTCACCACTGATGCACGTTCTGCAACGATTTCGACAACCGGACACTTGATGAATGCGACTGGAGGTGGCACGAGCCTGGTGGCACTCGACACGTCGCGCGTTCGCGTCGATCCAAGACTCTTGTCTCCGCTTCCCGCGTCGAGCGAAGAAGGTGGTTATCGAGTGACAGTCGGTGGTGCTGCGTCGAAGGAAGAGGCAGAAGAGAACGAGAAAGACATCCAGAAGATCACGGAACGAGACGCGCACGCTGTCTTCGACACTGAGAACAAAACGTGGGGAATGTTTGTTGGCGGCAAACTCTCGCGTGAAGAAGCTGAGGAGTTGAAGGCTCGCCTCGAGGTGGCTGGACTCGACGCGACGATCGAGGGACAGGACACAGTCAACCAAAAGCAATCGTCAACTAACAACAGTCCGGTGCGACTGACTGCGGCGCGACCTACTTCGCCGTTGCGTGAGCTCGTTGCATCGTCCGCAACAGGACAAGTGCTACGGTCCAGTGCGCCAGTTTCATTTGCCTCAGACGACGAGAAGAACGCGCCAGTGCGTTTCAACGAGCGTCCTTATCGTGGTCGCATCGAAGTGTTCACAAACCTGCGCGGCAATTTGACGATCGTCAACGAATTGGGTTTGGAAGATTATGTGCGCGGCGTTGTCGCGAACGAACTTTCACCGGGCGGTTATCCCGCGATTGAGGCTCTGAAAGCACAGGCGATTGCCGCACGCACTTACGCACTCAAGAATCGCGGGCAGTTCCTGTCGCAGGGTTTCGACATCCTGCCGACCACGCGTTCGCAAGTCTATCGTGGACTCACTTCTGAACAGCCGCTTTCGACGCGTGCGGTCGACGAAACGCGCGGACTCATCGCCACCTACAATGGCGAACCCATCAATGCGCTCTACACGTCAACGTGCGGCGGTCGCACGGAAGACTCGGAAAAGATTTTCAACGACGCAGTCCCCTATTTGCGCGCGCGCGAGTGCGCTGCTGAAGGCGCGACGTTCGATCGTTTTGTGATCAGGACATCGCGCGAGCCTGCGGAGTTGCGTGACGATGCGAATGTGCTGCTGGCGCGTGACGTTAGTCTTTTACTGACGCAAAACTTCGGCACGTTGCACGACCGCGTTTCTGATTCGTGGTTGTCGGGTGATGCGACTGTTTCGGAAGTTCGGAATTGGCTGGCGAATGTGGCGCGCGTGTCGAAGCAACCGATGCCACCGAGCGGCGACGATCTCAATCGCCCACCGGCATTTGCAACCGCACTCTCGCTCGCAGTGTTCGGCGAAAGCCGCGCCGGCACGCTTCTAAATAATGCTGACGCCGATTACTTGCTGGCGGTGAAAGACGCGGCAGATGTGCCGGTCGAAAATCGAGCGGACCTCGCGATGCTGCTGCGCGATGGACATCTGATTGTTTATCCCGACGCGACGTTGAGGCCACGCATACCACTCTCGCGCGCACGCGTTCTGCACGCGATTGCGCGCCTGCTCGAAGCTCGCAACCTGTTGCAACTCCAGAAAGCGAATGCGCGGCCCGCGAGCGAAGGGCAGCTGATCCTTCGTTCTTCAAAAGGTAAGGATCAACCAATCAGAGTTAATCCGGACGCGTTTCTGTTTCGTTATCTCGGTGAGCGTCCGTATCCGGTGTCGTCAGTGGCGCTCGTTGGCGGCGAGCCGG
>DATEWS010000499.1:0-2108 GCA_035257785.1 Pyrinomonadaceae bacterium | reverse complement strand
CCATACGTCGATAGCCGTGGGAGTTGCTAGGGGCATTAAGAACTAACTCCTAAGGTTAAAATTATTTCGCTCTACTGAATGGGTGTCCGCTTGATAAACCCCTGCGAGCACTCGTTCAAAAACTGGAATTACAAAACGCCTAAACGACTTGATGTTCCGAATTTACGTTAGCCTGCGTTTGTTCGGATTTGCTTGTTTGTTTCAATAATTCGGACACTCGTTCGCCCAAGGGGGTCAGAGGTGTCACCTTGTTTTGCTCTTCTTGAGTAGAGGACCGACGAGACCCTTGTACGGGGTTTTGGGTAAAGCTCAGATTATTGCTAACTCGAAAGCCCTATGCTGCCAGCACCAGACATGTAGATCCGAGCGGAAGTGTGCAACTCCGGGGCCATCGATCTTGTCGGGTTAATTTCCTCACATTCCCTCCGAAAAATGCGGTAAAAATTGTTGTTCATTAACTGGATGTCCAGCATCTGGACGCGCTTTCTAGAATTGGGATGCTCGTGAGTTTGACCTTCACTTATTGTGACTGGAACACGCCGAACATTACACCTTTAATTTACCTGCAGTGGAAAATGAGGCGGACACTATGAGGTCACTTCAGGTACACGTCTGTGCGCTAACGCACTCTGGTTAATTTAATTTCAATGACGATGCTCGCGATCAGGATTTACATTTCCGCACTTGCTTTACTCTTTCTGTTTCTCGTCATCGCGAATCGCGGTCTCGGAATTCTTGAAGCTGTTGTGATCACCTGCGCTCTAATCTATTTAATCATTGACGCAAGAGATGAATTGAAGTCACGGAAACTCGAGCTCCAATGCTGGCAAGATCTGGAGCAACGAATTTCTGCACTGCTGCGCTGAAACTAGTATGAGCTTCTTCGCCGTTAACGCTGTATTGAGTTTTGTTGTCGCACTCGTGCTGCACGAGCTGGGACATTACTTTGCAGCACGCATGTGCGGAGTTCCGATCAAGCAGGCAGGCTTTGGTTGGGGACCAAAGATTTGTGGGGTGAAAGTCAGCACAGTTGATTGTCAGCTTCGACTGCTTCCGGTTGGTGCGTACGTCCAGATGGATATCGACGCGTTGCAACGTCGCCCGTTGTGGCAGCAGTTGTTTGTGCTCGGCGCAGGCATCGGTGTGAACCTCGTGCTTTGCGTTCTTACGTGGGGATCACTCTTTGGCGCTTTTAATCTGGCGCTCGCGCTCGGAAATATGATTCCTGTTTATCAGCTCGACGGCTGGAAGAGTGGGATGGTGATCTGCCGCAAGATTTTTGGACGACCGAGTCCGGTAGTTGAGTGGATGTTTACGCTTGGCGGCGGCGCGATCGGGATGGCAGTGCTGGTACGAGCGTTTCTAAATATCTGAAATGAATACACCGTATTGGGGAAACATCGATAGTCGTCGGCTCGCACGTGCCTACGTGGCGCTCGCGTTCGCGCAGGATGTGGCCAAGGGATACGTCAGCGAACACACGTCGTTACATCCGTTGCTCAGCGCGCTCGATATGTCTGCTAAGTTGTTGGAAGAGATTCTTGAGGATGTATTGCCTGAGCCGGAAGAGGAAGTGCATCCACAGATTACACAGATTATGTAAATCTGCGTAATCTGTGGATGGTTTGTTGTTTACATGCCCATGCCGCTCATGCCGCCCATACCGCCCGGCATTGCGGGACTACCTTTTTCGTCTTCGGGAATCTCCGAGACCATCGCTTCAGTCGTCAGCATTAAACCGGCAATCGAAGCTGCGTTCTGAAGAGCAGTGCGAGTGACCTTGGCCGGATCGATGACCCCAGCCTTTACCAGGTCCTCAAACTGTTCCGTTGCCGCGTTGAAGCCAGTCGACTCGTTCTTCTCAGAACGAACTTTCTCCACTATAACGGCGCCTTCTTTACCTGCGTTCTGCACGATCTGACGCAGCGGCTCTTCCAACGCACGACGAACGATGTTGACGCCGATCTGCTCATCCGGATCGCCTTCGCCGTCCTTGCTGACTTCGAACTTCTCGAGCGCCTTCGCCGCTCTCACCAACGCGACGCCGCCACCGGGAACGATTCCTTCCTCGACAGCCGCGCGAGTCGCGTGCATTGCGTCTTCAACAC
>DATEWS010000498.1:0-3605 GCA_035257785.1 Pyrinomonadaceae bacterium | reverse complement strand
CGAGGAAATCGAGGGCCGGCAGCGGGTTTGGTGGTCGTTATTGCTGGTCGCGCTGTTACTTTTGCTGGCAGAATCTTTCCTCGCGCGACGGACGAAGATGGTAAAGATGATCGGTTAGCCACGGATTAACGCAAATGAACGCGAATCAGAACCATTACTGCTTGTTTGTATGATCCGCGATAATTCGCGTAAATCCGCGGCGGAGATTTGATATGAACCCTGAGACCAACTTATTACAGGATCTCCTGCGGCGAGCGCGTTCGCGGCGGCAGCTTTTACTTTCGCTGCGCGGCGTGGCGATCAGTCTCGGCGTTGTTGCTGCACTGCTGTTACTAACAGGCTGGGCGGCACATCGTTATCGTTACAACGGCGCCGCGCTGCTGACGCTGCGAACGGGAGCGTTGCTCATGGTCCTCGCCACGATCTATTTCGCACTGCTTCGTCCGCTCTTCAAACGTATCAGCGATGCGCGTCTCGCTCGGCTGATAGAAGAACATTCACCCGGCGCCGAGGATCGTTTGGTTACGGCAGTTGAATATTCGAACAACGAATCGCGCATCTCGCCGGCGCTGATGGGTCGCCTGTACCAGGACGCGAACAGCACTTCCGCGATGCTCGACGTCGGAAATGTCATTCGACGTTCGCGACTGATGATGTATGCCGGCGCGGCGCTCGCAAGTTTGCTGATCTTCGCCGGCGTGTTGAAGTGGGGACCGAAAGAGATCTCGCAAGGTGTTGCGCAATTAGTAACGCCCACAACGCTCGCTGCAGCGCCAAATGCATTTAGCATCAAAGTAAAACCCGGCACCGCGCGCGTGCCGAAGGGCTCCGACCAGGATATCGTGGCCACGCTCGTCAACTTCGATTCACAACAAGTGACTATCTACGCGCGGCCGCTCGGGTCCAAGAACGACTTCCAGGGCCAGACGATGGAGCCCGCGAAAGCGAAGACTGACTTTCGTTTCTCGATCTTCAACATCCAGGACTCAATGGAATACTTCGTTGAGTCGAACACCGTGCGCTCCGAAGTTTTCAAACTCAACGTTGTCGATCTGCCTTTCGTCAAGCAACTCGATCTATCGCTCAACTTCCCGGTCTTCACGAATCTTCCGACGAAAACAGTCGAGGACGGCGGCGACATCGCCGCGCTGAAAGGAACTGTCGCGACGATCACCGCCAAACTCTCGGGCAAAGTGCGCTCGGCGCGCATCGTTTTCCCGGACGGCAAAAAAACTGACATGCAGTTGCAGGGTTCAGACTTCGTGGGCCAGCTAACTGTCGCCGGCGATACGAGCTACTACATCGAGCTCGTGAGTGTTGATGGCGAGGCATATCGAGGCTCGAACGAGTACGACGTCACGGTGCTCTCAGATCAACCACCTGTGATCTCGTTCGACAAACCCGGTCGCGACCGGAAAGCCACGAACCTCGAAGAAGTGTTTACGCAAGCGCGGGCCGAAGACGACTTCGGCGTCGTCTCGATGGACCTGCACTTCTCCGTCAATGGCGGCGAAGAGAAGACGGTCAACCTGCAACAGTTGACCCGCGAATCGGCGCGTTCGCTAACCGGCGCCTACACGTTCTTTCTCGAAGAATACAATCTCAAACCCGGCGATTTCATCTCGTATTTTGCAAAGGCGCGCGACGCGAGTAACGAATCGACGAGCGACATCTACTTCATCGAGGTGAAGCCGTTTGAGATGGAGTTCAAGCAGTCGCAGCAGGGTGGCGGCGGCGGTGGACAAGGCGGCGATCAGGATCAGAATGCCTTGTCGCGACGACAAAAGGACTTGATCGCCGCGACGCATCGTTTGATTCGTGAAGGCGATAAGTACACGGAACAGGAACGCAAAGACGGTTACGAAGCGGTCGCTCAGGGCCAGGAGAAACTGCGCACCGACACGATCGAGTTTCTCGATCGCATGGGCCGTCGCCTCGGCGATGTTGACGACGGTCAAAAGCAGGTTGCAGAAATGGCCGAGCACCTGCGCCAGGCGGCGAAGGAGATGGAAGGCGCGCCACCGCCGCTGCGTAAAGAGGCTGGCAAAGATGCCCTGCCGCCCGAGCAACGCGCGCTGCAACGTCTGCTCGCTGCGGATGCGATCTTCCGTGAAGTGCAGGTCGCGTTTGGTAATCAAAGCAGCAGCGGCAGCAGTGGCAGTGAACGAGAGCAACAGGAACTCGCCGGCTTGTTTGAGCTCGAGCTCGACAAGATGAAGAACCAGTATGAGACGGTCCAGCGTGGTCAACAGCAACAGGCACAACGCGAGAAGACTGAAGCCGAACGACGTTTGGAAGAATTAGCCCGGCGGCAACAACAAGCACTCGAAGAACAACGACGCCGCCAGCAGGGCGCCGCGAACGGTTCGAGTAGCAATCAACGACAGCAACAGGAGTTGATCGACGAGACGCGCAAAGCGGCGCGCGAGCTAGAACGACTTTCGCGCGAGCGTCGCGATGCGCAAATGCAGCAGTTGGCCCAACAGCTCAATCAAACTGCGGACGAGATGCAAAAAGCCCAGGCCAACGCGCGTAACAACTCCGGCGAATCGATTGCGCAAAACGAACGCGCGCTCGAACGATTGCAGCAAGCGCAACAACGTCTACAACAGATGAATGGTGCGACTGGTCAACGCGGTGGACAGCAAGGTGCCGCAGGACGCCAGCAGCAGATCTCGGAACTGCGCCAGCGCGCTGCGCAGGCCGCGTCGCGACAACGCGAGATCGCGAAAGACATGGAAAACCTTACGCGACGTGGTGGTCAAAATGCGCAGGACGAGAATTCGAAGAAGACTCGCGAACAGCTCGCGGAACGAAAGGACACGCTTGCTGACAGCGTCAATAGTTTGCAACAGGATCTGGAGCAGTCGGCGCAGGCAATGTCCGGCGGCAGTCAGGGACAGCAACGTGCAGCTCGCCAGTTGAAAGACGCGGCTGATTCGCTCGGCCGCGATCGAGTTGCCGATCGTATTCGCGAAGGCAAGCAGTCGCTGAACGGCGGCCAGCAGGGCGGGCGCACTGATGAGCGCGCGATCGAGCGCAGTCTCAACAACGTTTCGGAACGGTTGCAAGCAGCGGAGCAAAGTGCGCGTGGTCCAAATGGTTCCACCGCGGAGGAGAATCTCGATCGCACGCGACAACTCGCGGACAATCTTGATTCGTTGCGTCGCGCGATGGAAGAAAGAGCGTCACGCCGCAATGGTCAACAAGGTCAACAACAAAGCAATCAGCAAAGTAATCAACAAGGAAAGCAGCAGGGACAACAACAAGGACAGCAACAGGGTCAACAGCAGGGTCAACAAGGACAGCAGGGACAATCGGGACAGGAAGGCTCGCAAAGCGGTCAACAGGATGGACGCCAAACTGGCGGCAGCCAGAACGGCAGTCAACCGCAAGGCGGGAGAGATCGGGGCGGGATCGATCGTCAGGGATCAATCGGCGGCGACTGGGGCGACAATCGCCAACTGCCTGCCGAAATCCGCGAGCGATTGCGCGAAGCTCAGGATCTGCGACGCGAGTGGGGCGCAACCGGCTTGGGTGCTGGTCGACTCGATGAAGTCATCGAAGAGCTCAAGCGACTCGCCGACGGCAAGATGGAAGGCGAT
>DATEWS010000497.1:0-3983 GCA_035257785.1 Pyrinomonadaceae bacterium | reverse complement strand
TCGACGCGAATCCGAATGGCACCACGTTGCTGCTCGACACGATCGACGTTTACATGGGCGCAGTGCATGCCGCGATGGCAGCGACTTCGACCGAAGCACGGCGCCGCGCGTTCAAAGGGTTTCGCGTCGATTCCGGAAATCTCGCCGAGCTTGGTGAGTGGTGCATGAAGTTCTTTGCGGCGAATGGGCTGCCCGGTCTGCGTGCGAACCTCACTGGCGATCTTACGGTCGATAAAGTGAAAAAGATCGTAGCCGAGTTTCCGGAAGTCGGAGGTTTCGGTATCGGCACGAAACTCTCGAGCGAGGTGCCGGCAGTTGCAGGTGTGATCTTCAAGCAGTGTTTGATGAAGGACCAGCCGACGTTGAAGGCATCGAACTCGGAAGACAAGATCACGCTGCCCGGGCGCTTGCAGTTGTTCCGGGGCACGGATGCGGATGGCATGTATGTTGGCGATGTGATTGGGCTGGAGAGTGAAAGTGTCGAGATTCCCGGAGCTGTACAAGTCGAGCGACTGCTGATTCCATTCTGGGAAAACGGGCAACACAGTGCGATTCCTTCAATCGAGAAGCAAAAAGCACTTGTGCAGGAACAACGACGACGCTTCGCGGACATCGAAAACTATCCGCGGGCGCTAAGCACCGGGTTGCGGGAGCTGCGCGATGATCTCGTCAGACGTATTCGCGTTGACAAATCAGGTTGGGAAGAAGTTTTGAAAATGCCGGAGTCGAAAAGATGACCATCAAAGATTTGGTTTCGCAGCAAGAGTGGCAGGTGCGCGTCGATCTCGCGGCTGCGTATCGACTGGTCGCTGATCATGGTTGGGACGATCTCGTGTTCACGCACATCTCCGCGCGTGTGCCCGGGCCCGAGCACCATTTTCTGATCAATCCGTACGGGATGATGTTTGATGAGATAACAGCGTCGAGTCTGGTGAAAGTGGATCTGAACGGAAAGATCGTTATGGACTCGCAGTACAGCATCAATCCCGCAGGCTTCACCATTCACAGTGCCGTTCACGCTGCACGTGAAGATGCGTTGTGCGTGATGCACCTGCACACAGAATGCGGCATCGCCGTTTCCGCACAGGAGCAGGGATTGCTTCCGATTTCACAACAGTCACTTTTTGTTTTGTCGTCGCTGGGTTACCACGACTACGAAGGCCTGGCGTTGAACGATGAAGAGAAACCACGTCTCGTCGCAGATCTGGGCAGGAAGACTTTCCTGATTCTCCGTAATCACGGGTTGCTGACAGTTGGACCAACTGTAGCGGATGCATTTCTGTCGATGTTTCTGCTCGAGCGTGCCTGCCGGATTCAGATCCTCGCGCAGTCGGGTGGTGGAAAACTGGTTCCGATCGCGAAGGAGATTTTTGCGCAGATCCCCGCGCAGGAACAGGTAGTCACTCAAGGCGGCGGCGGACGTTTGGTATGGCCCGGTTTGCTGCGAAGACTACAACGAAAAGGAGCCGCAGATTACGCGGAATGAAATCGGGATCTAGTCTGTGTAATCCGTGGCTTCAACTTCGGGTGCGGGTTTCGGGCGCGGTTTGGGTTTTAACCGCTCGACTATGCTCTGCGTGATCGTAGCAGTGGTCGCGGCAAAATGTCGCCAGCGTGACGTCGCTTTCAGATCGTCAAGCAGTGAGTAGACCACCGGTGTCGCGATCAAAGTAAGTAGTAATGAAAGTGTCTGACCACCGATAACGACGATCGCGATGGAGCGTCGTTCCTCGGCGCCCGGACCGGTTCCGAGCGCGAGCGGCAACATTCCCGCGACGAGGGCCAGCGTCGTCATCAGGATCGGCCGGAGACGATCGCGATTGCCCTGCATGATCGCTTCGTGGCGTTCCATACCTTTCGCGCGCAGGTTGTTCATGTGATCGATCTGCAAGATCGCGTTCTTCTTCACCACCCCAAACAAGACGAGAATACCCAGTGCCGAGTAGAGATTGAGCGTGTCCCCCGTGCCCCACAACGACAGCAACGCAAACGGCACCGAAAGCGGCAGGCTCAGCAGGATTGTCAGCGGGTGTACGGTGCTTTCAAACTGCGACGCCAGGATCATGTACATAAAGATGATCGAGAGGATGAAAGCCCAGATAAACTCGGTGAACGTTCTTTCCAACTCACGCGCGCGACCGGAAACAGTAGTCGTATAAGCGATCGGCAAATTCATCTCACGCACCGCCTGCCGCAACGCTTCGATTCGATCCGCAAGCGCATAGCCCGGCGCTACTGACGCGCGCACCGACACCTGCCGCTCTCGATCTAGACGATCAATTCGCGAAGGACTCGTATCGCGGCCGATCTTCACAAGGTTGTCGAGCCGCACAAGGCCGCCGCGCGACGAAGGGACGTACAAACGACTGATCGTCTCCGCGTCGCGACGGTCTGCTTCAGTCAGTCGCAACTGCACGTCGTAGTCCTCGTTGATCGACTCATCTCTAAACCGCGATGCTTCTTCCTCACCGCCGACCATCAATCTCAAACTGGTAGCGATATCAGAAGTACTGACGCCGAGATCAGCGGCGCGTTCGCGATCGATCCTCACGCGCAGTTCCGGCTTGTTCAGTTTCAACGTCGTATCCGCATCGACGATGCCGCCGAGATTCTTCGAGCGCTCGACGAGATCGTCTGCATAACCGGCAAGCGCAACGATGTCAGGACCGCGCAAAACGAAGTCAATATCAGTTCGCCCACCAGTGCCGAAGTTGAACGACTGCGCATTACGCACACCGATGCGCATCGGTGCGTATTTTTGGAGTCGCCGGCGAACCTCGACCATCACGTCCTGTTGCGTGTAGTTTCCTCTGAACGCGTTGAACGGATGTCCCTGCTTCAGCTCGGTCCAAAACTTTCCGAACGACAGCGTGCGCTCTTCGTGTGGCGCAATGCGGACGTAAGCGTTGCCCTGGTTAACGCCGCCGAGAAAACCGCCGCCTGCCGACGAAAGCACCAGCCTCACGCCGGGCGTTTCGAGCATGTCTTTCTCCATCGCGGTCATGACTTCATTCATCACCGCGAGGTTCGTGCCCTCAGGTCCATTAACACTGACTTCAAACTCCGCCTCGTCAACATTCGTCGGAATGAATTCCTGCTTCACTGCGCGATAGAGCGGCACGCTCGTCAGCACCACTGCAATCGCCACCATCGCAACCGCGAGCCGGTGACGCATCGCCAACGCCAGCATGTGCGTGTAAGCCGCGTCGATGAAGCGATAAAAGCCGCGTCGCGAAGCGGGAGACTCATGCCCGCCCTTCGCATCGCTGACACGAACGAGGCGCGAGCTCATCATCGGCGTGAGCGTGAACGACACCAGCAAGCTGACGAGGATCGCGACGGCCGCAGTGATACCAAACTGATACAAAAAACGTCCCGAGATGGACGACATGAACGACACCGGCAGAAAGATCACGACGAGAGATAGCGTGGTAGCCAGAACCGCGAGGCCAATGTCTTTAGTGGCCTCGCGCGCCGCTTCTTTTGGCTCGATTCGCTTCTCCTCAATGAAGCGAAAGATGTTTTCGAGCACGACGATGGCGTCGTCGATCACAACGCCGACCATCAACACGAGCGCGAGCATCGTGACGCTGTTGAGGGTGAAGTTGAGCGCGCGCATCATCCCGAAGGTTGAGATAACGGAACATGGAATCGCGACGGCGGCGATCAAGGTCGAGCGCCACGAACGCATGAAGATCAAAACGACGAGGCTCGCGAGAATGCTGCCCAGGATCAGGTGCTTCTGAATCTCGTGCAGCGCTGCTTCGATATAGCGCGATTGGTCGCGGATGATCTCGACGTTGACGTCCTGCGGAAGTTGCGAGGTGACCCGCGGCAACGCCTCTTTCAAACCATTGATAACTTCAACTGTATTTGCGCCGGACTGTCGCCTGATTTCGAGCGTTACGGTCGGTACGCCGTTAAGACGAGAAAACGATCGCTGTTCCTTCGTGCCATCTTCAACCCGGCCCACGTCGCGCAGC
>DATEWS010000496.1:0-8551 GCA_035257785.1 Pyrinomonadaceae bacterium | reverse complement strand
CCCCAGCCGTGGCCGCCTTATCAGACAACTGCTGACCGAGAGCGTGTTGCTCGCACTGCTCGGCGGTTTCTTCGGAATCATCTTTGCGATCTGGATCAAAGACGGCTTGATCGCAGTCAGTCTTTGGGGCGGCCGCGGCATGCCCGCACTCGAGCCACGTCTCGATTGGCGTGTGCTCGGTTTCACGCTTGCACTCTCGCTTCTCACGGGAATCATTTTTGGACTCGCCCCGGCTTGGCGCACGACGAAAGTCAATCTCAGTCCGTCATTGAAAGACGGCACGCGTGCATCAACTTCCATTCACCGTTCGTTCCTGAGTCGCGGACTCGTCGTGGTCCAGGTCGCGTTATCGTTGTTGCTGCTGGTCGGCGCTGGTTTGTTTGTACGCACCCTCGTCAATCTGCAACGTGTCGATCCGGGTTTCAATACGCAGAACCTTTTGCTGTTTGGCGTTGAGCCCGGTCTGATTGGTTACAAGGACGACAAGCTACGCCAGCTCTACCAGCAGATCAGCGAGCGCATGGAAGCAGTTCCGGGTGTACAGGCGGTTACGTTTTCGCGGATGCCGTTGCTGTCGTTCAGTTCAAGCTCGAGCAATGTCTTCCTGCGTGAGGCTTTGTCAGCGACGCCGGATTCCGAAGGTCGCATCAAGCCCAACGGCGACGCATATCGTCACACTGTGCGCGAAAACTTTTTGGAGGCGATGGGTATTCCGTTGCTCCAGGGACGCACGTTTGGACCACAGGACACAATGAACTCGCCAAAAGTCGTAGTGGTGAATCAAACGTTCGCGAATCAATACTTCCCCAATCAAAACCCGATCGGCAAACGCTTCACTTACGATACTGCCAAACCCGACGAGCTCGAGATCATCGGTCTCTGCAAAGACGCGAAGTACACGAGTCAGCGCGAGGACATACCGCCGACGGTCTACGCATCATATCGACAAGAACGTCCGCAACCCGATGCGACTTTTGAAGTGCGCACGGCTGGTGATCCGATGGCGCTGATAGCGAGTGTGCGCAGTGTGGCGCGCGAGATCGAACCAAACTTGCCGATCCTCGATATCAAAACCCAGGTTGAACAAGCCGATGAGGCACTGCGCATGGAACGTCTGTTTGCGAAGTTGGTGACACTGTTTGCACTCGTGGCCCAGCAGCTTGCCGCGATCGGACTGTTTGGTGTGCTTGCGTACATGGTTTCGCAGCGCACGCACGAGATCGGCATTCGCATGGCGCTCGGCGCTAGTCGTGGCAATGTGCTGAAGATGATCGTGCGACAGGGAATGGTGCTGGTTGTGTTGGGCGTAGCGCTCGGATTGGTGGGCGCTTATGTACTCACGAAGTATCTCGAGAGTTGGGTTGGTCTGTCGAAGATGTTGTTCGGCGTGAAAGTTTCCGATCCGTTGACCTACAGCGTGATCGCGATCTTGTTGACGGTGGTGGCGTTCATCGCCTGCTACATCCCGGCGCGTCGCGCGACGAAGGTCGATCCACTGGTAGCGCTGCGATACGAATAGATCCTATAGGTCCAATAGGACCTATACAAAGAACCATGATTCAAGATCTCACTTACGCCCTGCGGTGGTTGCGCAAGAATTCGGGCTTCACTGTGTTGGCGGTGCTGATGCTGGCGGTGGGCATTGGTGTGAATACCGCGATGTTCAGCGTGATAAATGCAGTGTTGTTGCAGCCGCTTCCATTTCCCGAACCCGATCGCATCGTGTGGATGAACGAATCGGGTCCGGAGATCAAGAATCGCGAGCTCTCCTACCCAAACTTCGTCGACTGGCGCCGGCGCAACCAGGTCTTCGAATCGATGGCGCTCTTTCGCGGCTGGTCCGTGAATCTCTCAGGCACCGACAAGCCCGAGAATCTCGACACGCGCATGGTCACTTCCGATTACTTCAAAGTGATGCGTGCAACGCCGATGCTTGGTCGCGACTTCACACCCGAAGATGACCAGCCCGGCGCTGCTGATGTCACGATCATCAGTTACGGATTCTGGCAACAACGCTTCGCAGGCGATCCAAACATTATCGGCAAGCAAATCCTGCTCGAAGAAAAGCCGCACACCATCATTGGTGTTACGCCGCAAAACTTTACTCATCATGGTCCACCACCATTGTGGGTGCTCGAAGGTCCGCAGAACTGGAAATCGCGCGACGTGCGCAACGCCGGCAATGTCATCGCCCGTTTGAAACCGGGCGTGACGATCGAACAGGCACGCGCAGAGATGAATCGTATCGCGCAACAGTTACGGCAGGAACATCCAGTCGCGAACGCCGGGGCTGACACAGTTAACGTCCTCTCGCTTCAGGACAACATCACCAGAAACGTAGGCACTGCTCTGAAGATCCTGTTCGTCGCTGTTGCGCTCGTGTTGTTGATTGCGTGTGCGAACGTCGCGAATCTCTTGCTCGCGCGCGCTGCGACACGACGGAAAGAGTTTGCTGTACGAGCAGCGCTCGGCGCGTCAAGGTTTCGTCTCGTGAGGCAGATGCTGGTCGAAAGTCTCGTGTTGGCGATCGCGGGCGGTCTACTCGGTTTGATTCTCGCATCATGGACCATGGCAGTGCTCTCGCGAGTCGCGCATGAGACGGTGCCGCGCATGAGTGGTGTGGGTATCAATGGCAAGATACTCACGTTCAATCTCGCAGTCTCGGTGTTGACCGGAATCCTGTTTGGCGTCCTTCCCGCCTTGCGTTCATCACGAACTGACCTAAACGAAACGTTGAAAGACAGTAGTGCGACAACAACTGACGTCGCAGGCAAGAAACTGCGCGGCACACTCGTCGTGGCGGAGGTTGCGTTGTCGGTGGCGCTGCTGGTAGGCGCTGGTTTGTTGGTTAAGAGTCTCGTTCGTTTGCTGCGGACCGACATCGGCTTTGAGTCGAACGGCGTGTTGACGATGGAGTTGAGATTCTCGCGCGGTCGTGACAAGGCGGAATTGAGCAGTCTGCTTTATCAAGTGCTGCAACGTGTGCAAGCGGAGCCCGGTGTAGATAAGGCGGGGCTTTCCGGGGCGCTGCCGGGGATCCGTGACGGCTGGCAAAACGATATCGCCGTCGAAGGCGAACCGCGGCGCAAGAAGGGCGAGTTGATTAACGTCGATTGGTCCATTGTCAGCGCGGATTACTTCCAAACGATGAAGATTCCGCTTTTGCGAGGACGCACGTTCACGAGAGATGAAGAAGAACAGGGCAAACCGGTGGTCCTGGTCGATGAGAACCTGGCGCGACGTTTCTGGCCCAATCAGGAAGCACTCGGAAAACACATCGCGTACGACAGTCCCACGTGGCACGAGATCATCGGCATTGTTCCATCGGTTAAGACTTACGGTTCAGAAGCGACACCGCTGATCAGGATGTACACGCCAATGGGTCGCTTTCCGCAGCGTAATGCCGTGCTATCGATTCGAGCAAATGGCGTCGACGCGAAAACTTTGACGGCATCGATTATGCGCGCCGTGCATGATGTCGATAAAGATCTGCCCGTTACTGAAGTGGCGACGCTTGACGACATTCTCGCGCGTGAATCTTCGACGCGACGCTTCAACACGGCGCTCTTTTCCGTGTTTGCAGTATTGGCGCTCGCACTCGCGGTGACTGGCGTGTACGGCGTGCTCTCCTACTCCGTTTCGCAACGCACGCACGAAGTCGGCATTCGCATGGCGCTCGGCGCTGGGCGCAGTGATGTGCTGCGATTGTTCATGCAACAGGGAATGAGATTGGTGTTATTCGGGCTCGTCATCGGATTAGGCGCCGCATTTGTGTTGACGCGGTTGATGTCGAGTTTGCTGTTTGGCGTTTCGGCGACAGACAAAGTGACGTTCATCTTAGTCGCACTGGGATTGACGATCGCGGGCGTGTGCGCGTGCTACCTGCCGGCGCGACGCGCGACGAAAGTGGATCCACTGATAGCTCTGCGATACGAGTGACCGCGGCATAGCCGCAGGAGATAAGTCATGCTGCAAGACATTCGCTACGGAATTCGCATGCTCCTTAAGAAACCAGGGTTCACGCTGATCGCGGTGATTTCGTTGGCGCTCGGGATTGGCGCGAATACCGCGATCTTCAGTTTGCTTGACGCGGTGTTGCTCAGGACGCTGCCGGTGCGTGAGCCGCAGAAGCTCGTGCTCTTTGGTAACGGTAAGGACCAGGGCGTCACCAACAGCTTCCCGGATCAGAGCGTCGATCTATTTTCGTATCCGTTCTATCGCAAAGTTGAACAGCGCAGCGATCTCTTCGCCGGAGTGGCGGGGCAGATGAGCATCATCTGGACCGTGCATGGCTTCGTAAATGCAAGCACCGAGATCGAGAAGATGGGGGTGCAGCTCGTAACCGGCAACTATTTTCCGGTGCTGAGTGTCAATGCGAGTTTAGGACGTGTCTTAACTGAGGCTGACGATCAAACTCCAGGCGGACATCCCGTAGCCGTTGTTAGTTACGCATGGTGGCAACGACGACTCGGCGCCGATTCATCAGCGATCGGCAAAACGATCGCCATCGACAACGTTGCTTACACAATCGTCGGGGTTGCTCCAAAAGAATTCTTTGGCACCACAGTCGGCTCAGCTCCCGACTTATGGATACCGCTGGCGATGGAAAAGCAGATCCCACCGATGCACCTCGACGGAAGAACTGACGACGCGTTTCAGTCGCTCAACCTCATCGCGCGACTGCGAAATGACGTCAGTGCAGACCAGGCCAGTGCCGGGGTAAATCTACTTTTCAAACAATGGTTAGGTGGCCTCGAGAGCAGACTACCTGCTGATAAGAAACAACAGAAGATTCAGAACGCAAAGATTGAGTTGACCCCAATGAGTCGCGGCCTCTCATCACTGCGTGAACAGTTTTCCCTTTCGCTCAAAATATTGATGGGCGTGGTCGCACTCGTATTGCTGATCGCGAGTGCGAATGTCGCGAACTTGCTCCTGGCGCATGGCGCTGCACGCAGTCGAGAGTTTGCAGTGCGAATGGCTGTCGGCGCAGGACGCTTTCGGCTCGTGCGCCAGTTATTCACTGAAAGTGCGCTTCTGGCATTACTCGGCGGGTTTGTCGGAGTGCTTCTTGCCTGGTGGGGCAGCCGGCTCCTGTTGGTCATGGCGTCCGATGGACCAGACGCGCTTGCCTTAGACGTGACACCGAACCTTCGCATACTCGGATTCACGTTCGGGGTTGCGGCGCTTTGCGCAATCGGCTTCGGTATCGCACCTGCGTTGCGTGCTTCGCGAACTGAACCAAACACTTCTCTCAAAGGCGGCAAGAGCCCGGCCGTATCGCTCCTGCGCAATCCCCTCGGGAAAACTTTCGTTGTCGCCCAGGTAGCGCTGTCGCTCTTGTTGTTAATCGCTGCGGGATTGTTCGTACGCACGTTGATCAACCTGCAAAGTATTCCGAGTGGCTTCAACCAGGAAAACGCCGTGCTGTTGCAGGTGGATACTTCGGCCACCGGGTACAAAAGTGACGATCCAAAACTGCCGGCATTGCTTAACGAAGTTGAAGAGAAAGTCAAAGCGGTTCCGGGTGTGCAGGCTGCTTCATTCGCCTTCATCGTTTTCAACCAGGGGTTCTGGACCAGCGTCGCTCACAGCCGTGGCGACAATCTCCCGGACGGGGAGAGCCGTTCCCTCCGAAACAACATCGTGGGTCCGGATTTCTTTACAGTGATGGGAATTCCATTCGTGCAGGGTCGTACTTTTGGACCGCAAGACACCGCAACGTCGCAGAAAGTCGCGATTGTCAGTGAGTCGATGGCACGAAAGTTTTTCCCTGACGGCGCTCCAATCGGAAAACGGTTTGGGATTGGTCGACCTGAAACGCCTGAGGATATCGAAGTTATCGGCGTGGTGAAGGATGCGAAGTACGGCAACTTGAAGGAAGAGTTTCGGCCGATGGCATTTTATCCGCACTCACAGAAGCCGGACATGCTCGGGAATTTCGTGGTTCGCTTTTCAGGACCGGCAAGCGCGGTTGTGCCGCAGGTCCGGCAAGTGATCACGCAGATTAATCGCAACCTGGCGATTGACGATGTCGTTAGTCTTTCAGATCACATCGGTCGATCCCTGGTCCAACAGAAGCTCGTCGCACGACTCGCGTCGTTCTTTGGGCTACTCGCGCTGTTGCTCGCGTGCGTCGGACTGTATGGCGTGATGTCTTACGGTGTCGCGCGTCGCACGAATGAAATCGGAATTCGCATGGCGCTCGGCGCGCGTGGTCGGAGTGTGCTGTGGCTCGTGTTGCGTGAAGCGTTAGTGCTCGTCGTGATCGGATTAGTGGTTGGTTTGATAGTGGCAAGGATGGTTACGAAGACAGCCGAGACATTGCTTTACGAATTGAAGCCCAACGATCCACTGACGATCGCGCTGGCGACGTTGTTGTTGGCAACGGTCGCTTTGTTAGCGGGTTACTTTCCGGCACGTCGCGCAGCGCGTGTCGATCCGATGGTCGCACTTAGAGACGAATGAAAGGTATCCACAGATTACACAGATTAAATAAAGAAAATCTGTGAAATCTGTGGATGGTTTAAATATGAATACCTTAATACAAGACATCCGCTTTGGACTGCGCATGCTGCTCAAGTCGCCGAGCGTCAGCATCGTCGCGACGATCGCACTCGCGCTCGGCATTGGCGCCAACACTGCGATCTTCAGTGTCGTGAATGCCGTATTGCTGCGGCCGTTGCCGTTTCCTGATTCCGATGCACTGATGGCGCTGTTTGAGACCGACCTTCAGCGCGGTCAGCAAAGCGGCTCGCACTCGTATCCAAACTTCATGGATCTGCGCGCGCAAAACACTGTCTTCGAGCACGTCGCGTCGTATCACGGTAGCGACTTCATCCTGACCGGACGTGGCGAACCGGCGCGAATCCAGGGCTCTGTCGTGACTGCCGATCTTTTTCCCTTGCTCGGCGTCGCGCCGATGCTGGGCCGGACGTTGGTGCCCGACGACGATAAACCGTCCGAAACCGGGCGCGTCGCGGTTCTCAGCGAGCAGTTGTTTCGAAAACGCTTTAACTCCGATCCCGCAATCGTGAACCAGGCCATCACTCTCGATGGTCGTCCCTATACAGTTGTTGGAGTGATGCCGGCGTCATTCGAGTTTCCGATTCAAAACGAACCAGTTGAATTATGGACCAGCATTGCCGGCGACGCTTCCGGAAGCGAGCCGATTACGGATCAGCGCGGCGCACACTTTCTGCAAGTGATCGGACGTCTCAAACCAGGTGTCACTAAAGAGCAGGCGCAGGCTGAGCTGACCACGATCGGAGAACGCCTCGCACAGCAGTATCCCGATACAAACTCGCGTAGAAGTTTGCGAGCGGACTCCGCACTTACGGCCCTGGTCGGAGACGTTCGTCCGGCGCTCTTGATACTGCTCGGCGCGGTCGCGTGCGTCTTGTTGATCGCGTGCGCGAATGTCGCCAACCTTCTGCTCGCACGCGCGACGAGTCGTCATAAAGAGATGGCCGTTCGTGCTGCGCTAGGCGCGAGTCGCATGCGCGTGATCAGGCAGCTACTTACTGAAAGCGTGTTGTTGTCCCTTGTCGGCGGAGCGGTTGGTTTGCTGCTCGCGGTGTGGTGGTCGGATCTATTGATGGCGCTCGGCAAAGACGACATTCCCCGCGCGGTTCACGTGCATCTTGATTGGCGCGTGCTCCTATTCACGCTTGGTATCTCGATCACTACCGGATTGATCTTCGGACTCGCGCCTGCAACTCATTCGTCGAGGAGCGAACTCGTCGAAGCGTTGAAAGACGGCGGGCGCGGAACGAGCGAGGGCGCTCGACGCAGCCGCATTCGCAATCTACTGGTCGTGAGTGAACTCGCGATTGCAGTTGTCTTGCTGGTAATTGCGGGACTCTTGATCCAGAGTCTGTGGCGCTTGCGGAATGTGAACAGCGGGTTGCAACCAGAGAAGGTTCTCACTTTCAACGTCGCCTTGCCGGAAACCAAATACGACTCCGCTCGCCAGGGGCAGTTCTTCATTGAC
Source organism: Pyrinomonadaceae bacterium (assembly GCA_035257785.1). GTDB lineage: Bacteria > Acidobacteriota > Blastocatellia > Pyrinomonadales > Pyrinomonadaceae > PSRF01. The sequence goes on along the minus strand of DATEWS010000496.1, from coordinate 558 downwards.
CTGAAGAACCGGCTGGAATCCACACCGGGAGTTCAGTCAGCGAGTGCGATCCTGCCCCTGCCCTTGAGTGGGGATCGTTTCGGCATCTCCTTCAAGATCGAAGGACGGCCAGTGGCGCGGAAAGATGAGCCGTCGGCTGATTTCTTCGCCACCGGTGTCGGTTATTTCCGCGCGATGGGTATTCCTGTGATCAAGGGACGCGACTTCGAGGATCGCGATAAGCACGGTTCAACTCCTGTCGTCATCGTTACCGAAACGTTTGCGCGGCAGTATTTCCCGAACGAAGACCCCATCGGCAAACGTATCCAGCCTGGCATCTCTACATTCGACGACGAAAAGTCAACTATGCGGGAGATCGTCGGTGTGGTCGGCGACGTCAGAAACCGCACTCTGAACACCGAGCCTAAACCGGCGTATTACGTGCCGCAAACGCAGGTGCCGTTCAGCCAGATGGTGGTGGTGGTGAAGACCAGCGGTGAACCACACAGTCTGATTCCGACAGTGACAAAGGAGCTGGCGGGTATGGATGCGGACATTCCGTTGTTTGGTGTGAAGTCG
>DATEWS010000495.1:0-4367 GCA_035257785.1 Pyrinomonadaceae bacterium | reverse complement strand
TCGGGATTTTTGCCGCGGATATCCGCGGCTAATTTGCAGCCGCGTTGCGGGATGGCGACGTGAATGTTATCTCCACTCGCCTGTTCTTCTTCTGTCCCGCGACGGTCGTGTTTGGAGCGAGCGGGTTTGACGCGCCCATTCCGTTCGCCTGAATGCGCGCCGGTTCGACGCCCGCTGACTGGAATCGATCCGACAACACACGCGCACGCTCCTGCGTCAACTGTTGCAACGTAACCTCGTTGCCCTTGTTGTCAGTGTAAGCCTCGATCAGGATCTGGTAATCCGGATTGCTTGCGAGTAACGCTGCCAGTGGTTCGAGTTTCGCTGACGAAGCCGCGGATAGTGTCGCCGTGCGCGCGTTGGTCCAAATAGTTTCCGGAAGGACCAGGCGAAAGCCCGTTGCTGTTTCCTTAAGCGTGCCATACTTCGCGAGAGTTTCTTTGAGAGTCGCTTCGGCAGCTTTTCTCTCGGTCGCGCGGCGTTCGGCTTCCACGCGTGCATCCTCGGCCTGTTTTTCGCCTTCCATGCGCGCCAGTTTTAGTTTGGCGGCATCACTGTCAGTGCGCAGTGTCTGGATCTCATCACGCAGTTGCGCGATCTCGACTCGCTTCTCACGCAACTGATCGTTCGCAGTGCCGAGATCTCGTTCGGCCAGTTCGCGTGCGCGTTGTTCTTTTTCCAACGCGGCGCGCAGTTGGGCCACTTCACGTTGTGACGCGTCTGCACTTTCCTCTGCGCTACGCACAGCTTCATCGCGCCGGCGAATCTCTTCACGATTAATTCGTGCCACCCGACGCGCTGCCGCGACTTCTTCAGCATGAGCACCCGCCGAAGTCGCCTTTCGTGCTTCCATGTCTACTTCCGCCAGCGGTTGGCCGAGACGCCATGCTTTCTCCGCCGCCTGGAGATGATCTTCTGCAGTCTGTAACTCATCCGGTGCATCCTGCGACGCGCCCGCATACGTTGCAAGACTTATCGACTGACGCGCTCCAAGAAGCGAGACAGGAGTTTTGTTGTAGTCGGCGTCGGCAATTTCAGGAACGCGCGCGTTACGAAAGTAGTCGCTCGAGTTTCCGATGTAACGAACATCAGCAGTTTCAACCTGACTGCCATTCGCACGTTGCGGCGGCAGGTTCTCCATTACGACCATTCGGCTCGGCACTTTCATCAAGAAGTGCGGCTCGGCAGTGAGAATCATCGCGAACGTTTGCAATGGCGTGGTGACGTCGAGCTTTGAATCAACAAACGTACTGCCGCTGCGTTTGATTTCACCGAGACTATCGACGTGTCCATCGGGCGAGATGGCCCAAAGAATGTAAGTGGTATAGATCCCGCCGAGCTCGGAGGCGCGCGGCAGATCCTCCACACTGAATTCGACACGCGTGCCGCGACGACCGGCACGCTTCACCTTGGCCTCACCCTTCAGTCGCGGCAACACAGTCGTGCCGCGGAATTTGACTGTTACGGTCTCGTCCAGCGGATACGTAATCGCCACCGTCTTGCGTTCGACGTCCTGCTGGGCAATTGCGGCAGACACAAACAGTAAACAAGCGCTGAGCGCAAAAACGAGGTGTTGACCAATGCGTCTGAAAGTCATGGTGAAAACTGCTCCAATCTTCAATCTGGGAAAGAAAGGCTTGACTGCTACCTTCTTGATGCCTCAAACAGGCGCATTGTTGCCGATGGAGTAGGCGAGGTCAAGCTGAAGATTTAACGGATCTGTGCAGATCTCCACTGACATTCCGTGTTATCTGTGGTTCCTGGTTTTCCGGTAAGCGGCGGTTTGAATGATGAGGAGAGAGGCGCCTGCGATCAACAGCATGGGCACCCAGCCACGTGGTCTGAATAGTTGCAAGACAACCCAGAGCAGTATCAAACCTGAACCGATCAACCACAACATGGCTGTTACGGAATCTCGTTCAGCTTGTAACCAACGCCACGCACAGTCAGCACGTAACGCGGATTTTTCGGATCAGCCTCCAGCTTTTTTCGGAGACGATTTATGTGCGGATCGATGTTGCGCTGGTAACCTTCGTAATCGGTGCTCCAAACTCGATCGAGTAGCGCATTTCTGGACCATGCGCGTCCAGGTTCCGACGCGAGCAACTCGAGAATCTGAAACTCCAGCGGGGTGAGGTCGACGCGGAAGCCGTTGCGAATGACTTCATGACGTCGTTTGTCGATCACGAGATCACCGACTTCGATTCGTTCGCCGTCAGGTTCCGGCGGCGCAGCTCCGCCCCTGCGCAACAAGGCTTCGACGCGATACTCGAGCTCGCGCGGGCTAAACGGCTTCGCGAGATAGTCATCAGCTCCGGCTTCGAAGCCCGCGACTTTATCGTCGAGCGCGTCGTGTGCGGTCAAAAACAGAGCCGGCGTTTGAATACCTCGATCGCGCACTCGTTTGAGCAGCTCGATGCCCGACATACCCGGCATCGACACGTCGAATATGAAGCAATCAAACCTACCGGTTAAAGTGGCTTCGAGTGCCGCCATACCGCTTTCACGTTCTTCAACTTGAAAGCCCAGCCGGCGGAAGTACTCGGCCAGTAGAAGTCTCATGTCGGTATCGTCATCTGCGATCAGAAGACGTTTACCTGCGTGTTTGCTGTTTGGTGTCGCTTGCTGTGCCAAATGTCTGATCCTGTCGGAGTGGATCTGATAATTCAAAAATATTGCGGAAGAATTATAACCTAAATCGATGCAGACTCATCCTGGGGAAACGATCTGCATCCGATAACTTCAATGTGGGAGTTCTAGCAAATCGGTCAGCCTTGACGCAAATAAGTGGGGGTAAGTATAGTTCCTTTTACGGTTTGGGCCGTCTTCTACCTTCCTTATAACAACGGATCAGAGATTTCCGCAACCAGAGATGCGTGATCTTCGTCGCCTGTTAAAGTATTTGAGACCTCACTGGCCAATCTTCACCGTGGCGACTCTCGCGATGGTAGTGGTAGGCATACTCGAGAGCGCCATCGGTGGTTTGATCGTGCCAATCTTCGATCAGGCTTTCGTTCAGGGGGGCGCTGGTCAGCGTACCGCTACGATTTTCGGTCTGCAACGGTTAATTCCCGAGGCGCCGTTTGGCGCGTGGAAAGTCATTTCGATCCTGTTGGTCGTCTTCACTCTCGCCAAGGGTATTGCTGAGTATTTCTCGACTTATTTAATGGCGCGAATCGGGCAGTCGGCAGTGCTGAAGTTGCGCCAGGATTTATATAGCCACTTGCTCGCTCAGTCTGCGACTTTCTTCGAGCGGCATCGCACTAACTATCTCGTTTCCAGGCTCGTTTCGAGTGCTGCTGCGATCGAGACCGCGGTGACGAGCACGATCCGCGACATGCTGCGCGAGAGTTTCACTCTGATCGCGTTTCTGGCCGCGTCGTTTTATTACAGTTGGAGACTGACGCTCGGATCGCTCGCGATCGCTCCGGTGATTGCAGTGCTGACGGCGAAGTTTGGACGCTCGCTGCGGAATTTGGCGCGCGAAAGTTTTGAAGGCAGTAAGCAACTGACGGATACGGCGCAGGAAGCGCTTGCGAATCAGGGGATCGTGAAGGCGTATCGTGCTGAGAAACGAGAGTCGGAACGTTTTACTGCGGTCGCAAAGCGAATCGTTAAAGCGAATCTGCGAAGCGCGAGTATCGCCGGTGCTTCACCACCGACGATCGAAATGATCGGCATTCTCTTCGTCGTGTTGCTGTTGTTCTTTGGCCAACGTGAAATCATTGCGGGCCGCATGAACACGGCACAGTTTGTCACGTTCCTCTTTTTCCTGTTTCGCAGTTACGACCCAATGCGCAAACTCTCGCGCTTGCAGAACAGCATGGAACAGGCACTCGCTGCTGCGCATCACGTTTGGGAAGTGATGGACGAACACGCCGCGATTCAGGAGAAACCGGGAGCCGGCGAGCTGCCCGTGCTTAAGAAAGAGATCGAGCTGCGCAACGTTTCGTTTGGTTATGCAAACGAGTCGCGTTCGGTTTTGCGCGATGTGAGTCTGAAGATTCCGGCAGGGACGATGGTCGCACTCGTTGGCGAGTCGGGCGGTGGGAAGTCAACGCTGACGAAGTTGCTGCCGCGTTTTCACGATCCTCGTGATGGCGCAGTGTTGTGGGATGGAACTGACATTCGCAACACCACGATTTCGAGTTTGCGAAAACAGATCGCACTCGTCACTCAGGAGACCGTACTTTTCAACGACACTGTTCGCCATAACATTACCTACGGCAAGCCCGAGGCGACCGACGCTCAGATCGAAGAGGCGGCTAAAATCGCTTTTGCGCACGAGTTCATTCGCGAACTACCCAATGGTTACGATACGATTGTCGGCGAGCGTGGCATCTTTCTTTCCGGCGGCCAACGCCAGC